>JAGLSB010000845.1 GCA_023135955.1 Bacteroidales bacterium
TAGCTTTTAGCCGTTAGCTTTTAGCAAACAGCAAACAGCAAACAAGTAAAATTATAATAATGGAAAAGCTAAAAAATAAACTCAAAACATATTTCGAAAAAAGTTCGAAGTGGAAAATCGGCGGTGATATATTATTTTATTTGTTTATCATTTTAATGATCATTCCGGCAACACGGAAGCCACTTTCTACAGCTATTATTAAGGCTACAATGAGAAAACCAAGTGTTAAAACTGAAGTCTCCGTACCCAGACTATTGGAAGAAGATTACAGAATGACATTTATGGATTTTAAAGGTAACACTGTATCATTATCTGACTTAAAAGATGAAGTCGTTCTTCTTAATTTCTGGGCAACATGGTGTCCACCGTGCAGGGCTGAGATGCCATCTTTACAAAAATTATATGACTCCTATGGTGAAAAGATAGTTATGTTGCTTGTATCAACTGAAGATCAAAACACCATAAACCAATACCTTATTCAAAACGAATACGACTTTCCGGTTTATATTCAAAGTAGTCCTTATACACAAAGCTTTCAGGTTGGATCCATCCCTACAACCTACATAATAGCGAAAAATGGCCGAATTGTATCTTCCAAAAAAGGAGCAGCAAACTGGAATTCAGAAAAATTCAAACGAGAATTGGATAACTTGCTTTCTGAATAAGTAATTATTCATACATAAAAGTCTTTCCAAATAATTTATTCTGAAATATATCTGTTATAATAATGTTAATTTTATACTAAATGTTAATCATTAATAAGAAATTAATTTTTAATTAATAATTAAGCATTATTTTACAATCATATAATTATATTTTTTTTTATAAAAGGAGTGTTTGGTTATGCTCTGAGTAAATATATTTTTATTTTGGAATTTATTAATTAACCCTTAAAATTATAGTATATGAAACAAACTGCTTTAAGTTTACTGTTATTTCTATTTTGTGCTCAACTTTCCTTTGCACAGGGAAAAACAGTCACAGGAGTAGTAACTAGTGCAAGCACGGGAACCCCAATTCCGGGTGCTTCGGTTATGGTAAAAGGCACTACCATAGGATCTATTACAAATATGGATGGATTCTATAGTATTACTGCTAATAATGAGAATGATATTTTAGTCTATTCTTTTATAGGTATGGCATCTCAGGAATTGGCTATTAATCAAAGAACTGTCATTGATGTTGCTCTTGAAGAAGATGCATTTGGTCTCGAAGAAGTAATGATTGTTGCTTATGGAACAGCAAAAAAAGCATCCTTTACCGGTTCGGCTGCGACTGTAAAAGCGGAAAAAATTAACAAGATCCCCGTTTCCTCATTTGAGAAGGCTCTTGCAGGAAGTATTGCAGGAGTCCAGGTCTCAAATGCTTCAGGACAACCTGGATCAGGTACTGAAATCAGGATCAGGGGAATCGGATCCTTCTCAGCTTCAAATGAACCACTTTATGTTATCGACGGTGTTCCTGTAACCTCAGGAGACATACACAATAGTTATAGTGGTGCGCCCGTAGGAAACGTTATGTCAACGATTCCTGTCGGAGATATCGAGAACATTACAGTACTAAAAGATGCAGCAGCAGCGTCTCTCTATGGATCGCGGGCAGCAAATGGAGTTATCCTGATCACCACCAAACATGGTCGTGAAGGAGTAACCAAATATAGCTTTAAGTCAGTTTACGGAGTATCAGAATTTGCCGTTGACAACTATAAAACAGTGAATGGCGATGATTTTCTTATGTTGCACAGAGAATCTATGGAAAACTACCTGGCAACAGGAAATGCCCCTGCAGATTTCGACGTTGATACAACCATGCTGGGACGTGATTGGGTTAAACCGGAAGAAGGATATACCGATTGGTATGAACACCTGTTCAGAAAAGGAATAACTCAGAATGCTGAATTATCAGCTACCGGAGGTTCAGAAAAAACGCAATTTTACTTATCCGGAGGTGTTTTCGATCAGGAGGGTGTTGCCTATAAATCTGGATTTACAAGATATTCAGGCAGGGTTAATGTAACTCATAAGATGAGTAAAATGCTCAAAGTAGGGCTGAACATCTTAAATTCATACACAGATCAGATGATCGTTGATGCCGGATCCAGTTATTATAATCCTTTTTATAGTGTTAGTAGAAACTGTTTTCCTACAGAAGGCCCATATCTTCCAGATGGAACATATAGACTTACATTACAAAGCGGATACCGTAATATTGTTAGGGAGCGTGATTTAAATTACCAAGATGCAAAGTTATTCAGAAGTATGAATACAGGTTTTATTGAATTCAAACCATTTGATTTTCTAACTTTCAGGTCAACAAATAGCTTCGACTGGATCAACAATGATGAGTCTAATTATGCATCACCTCTTTCACGATCGGGCTCGGCTGAGCAAGGTTATATATATTTATACAACCGAAAAAGAATTACAAAAACTACATCCAACCTTGTGACCTTTGATAAAACATTTAACGATATTCACCATCTTAATATTATTGCAGCACAGGAAGCGGAGACTAAACGAGCAATTAGGTTTAATGGTTCGGGATACGTACTTCCAAATGAATCAATCCGCAGCATTGGAGCAGCAGCTATTCCCCATTCTGTAGGTGGATATGATGATGGTACATCAATGCTATCCTTTCTATCAAGGCTAAATTATGATTTCAGAAACAAGTATTACGTCTCAACAAGTATCCGTCGCGATGGTAGTTCGAAACTGGGCATTGAGGAAAGATGGGCGAGCTTTTGGTCTGTTTCCGGAGCATGGAGACTCAGCAGTGAAGATGTTATGCAGACTCTGTCAGTTATCGATGATTTGAAGCTTAGGGTGTCATATGGAACAAACGGAACTCTTCCACCAGGATATTATGATCACCTGGCTTTATATAGCTATTCCAGCACCTATGACAATCAGATAGCTGCATCCGAATCTTCAATATCCAATCCGTTCCTTACCTGGGAAAAAAATGCAAACCTAAATGTGGGCATTGATATTACGCTGTTTAAAAATATCAGTGCAACTGTTGAATATTTCCAAAGGCATACCAGAGACCTTCTTATGGACCTTTACCTGGCTCCATCCGTGGGAGCAGGAAGAACCTGGGTAAATATTGGAGAGATGGATAATACTGGTTGGGAATTTGATCTTCGAACTACGAATTTATCCACAAATGACTTTACATGGTCCTCCACCTTTAGTATTACATCTATAGATAATAAAATCGTGAAACTTAATAATAATGAAGATATTATTAGCGACATATATATCAGAAGAGAGGGAGAGGCGTATAATACATTCTTTTTGCCATTATGGGCCGGAGTGAATCCCGCAAATGGTGCGCCAGAGTGGTATGTTGTAGATGAAGATGGATATAAAACAGGAGAAATAACCGGTTCATATGCTGAAGCCAAGCCAGGTGTTGCTGGCACAGCAGATCCCGATTTTTTTGGCAGCCTTGGTAATAATCTTTCATATAAAGGATTTAATTTGGCCTTTTTATTCAATTTCTCAGTTGGAGGTAAAACCTGGTATGATTCAGGTGAAAAATCATTGAATGATGGCAGTCAGGTTAAATATGCCATACCAGTGAGTCAGTTGGACAGATGGCAGAAGCCCGGTGATGTAGCCTTGAATCCTCAGCGAATTTGGGGAGGAAACAATGGCTCATCAAGTGAGTCCTCCAGATTTATTCTAGACAATGACTATTTGCGACTGAAGGATATTACATTGTCTTATAATTTACCAAAGTCTTTGATTAATAAGGCTAGTATCAATATGATCACTGTTTATGTGCAGGCAAGCAATTATTGGACATGGGCCCAGCAGGACATTTGTGATCCGGAGCAAAGAGTGAATGGATTTGCATATTTTGAAATGCCAAATAACAAAACCCTGACTTTTGGTCTGGAGATAGGTTTTTAGGTAAAAACATTAAAAAATATATATAATGAGAAATATAAAATATATAGTTAAACTGTTTGTGATCACAGGATTGATCGCAGGCCAGTCATGTACGGAGGATTTTCTTGATGAATTTCCAAGCAATTCCCAATCTCCCGATAACATTACTACAATTGCCGATGCCCAGATGGTATTGAACGGAGCATATGATTTTTTTCAGGATAACAATTATTACAATTGCAATATGATCACCGAGAACGATTGCAGGGCTGATGATATGCAAACGGCTGAGTATGGACGAAAAGATGGTATATATCTTTATAGATATACTGCATCGGCCGAGTTTGATGATGGTACATGGTCGCTTCCTTTTGCACTGATACGACATGTGAATTCTATTTTTTCATTTGTTGAAAATATAGAGACAATTAATGAGGCCGAAGAAGCTGTGGCATTAGACATTAAAGGTCAGGCCTTAGCCATTAGAGCTCTTGCACATTTTGACCTGTGCAGGATGTTTGGCAGGCAATATTCACATGATAAGGGAACTTCACCAGGAGTCCCCGTTGTTACAACTGTATTGAATCCCTATGCGAAAGAACCAAGGAATACGGTAGCTGAAGTATATGCACAGGTGATTAAAGATTTGGATGAAGCAATTCCTTTACTTTCTACAGACATAAGACTGGGCAAAATTAATGCCTGGGCTGCTAAAACACTACTGGCCAGGGTTTACTTATATCAGGAGGAAAATGTGAAGGCATATACTACTGCAGTTGATGTATACGAAAATGGTCCTTACACATTAATGAGCAGAGATGCTTATGTTGATTCATGGTCAAATTCCGGCGGATCTTCAGAAGCAATATTCTCGGTACTGAATAACGCATCCGATTATGGAGGAGGTAGTAGTGTAGCCGGTCTTTCCGATCCAGGTGGATTTGGTCAGTTTATTGCTACCCAGGATCTGATTGATTTAATCAGATCTGATCCGGGAGATATTCGAAATGAGATTCTCTATGTCGACCAGGTTAGTGATCCTGTAGATCCAACTACATGGGGCAGGGTGTTGAAGTATCCCGGAAATGGTAACACAAAGGCAATTATTGTGGCTAATCAGGAAACAGGAAGCCCATTGGCTACAGTTCCTTATGATTGTAATGTTCCGGTATTCCGTCTTTCTGAAGTTTGTCTTATTGCTGCAGAGGCAGCTGTTAAGGAAGGTGAGGTAGCAAATGCTAAAAAATATCTTAATGCTATTGTAGAACGAGCAAATCCATCAGCCTCTGTAAGTGCCAACGCAGATGTCACTCTTGACAGAATCCTGAAAGAAAGAAGAAAAGAACTGGTTGCTGAAGGTCATCGTTTCTTCGACCTGGTAAGAAATAAAAGGGATATTGTACGGTCGAATTCTACCAGAATTTTTGACATTACTACACCTCTGACAATTAAATGGGATGATTTTAGAATTATTTTTCCAATACCAAAAAGCGAACTTAATATTAACCCAATGGTGCAAAATGATGGTTATATAGGAGCCAACTAATGGTTAATACTAACTATATTAATGTTCAATTATAGGATTTATAAAAATTATGAAATTATGAAGAATCTATTAAAGATTAAAAATAAATCGATCTTACTAGTTGCAAGCCTTATAGTGGTCCTCGGATTAGTATGGTCGTGCGAAGAAGAGGTCTACAATCCGGGAATACAGGCTCCTGAAATTACCTCCATAGAATCTGACACTGCTTTTGTAAGCCAGGAGGTTACTATTTACGGAGCAAACTTTAGCTCAGCCCTGATAGGGAATGTGGTAAGCTTTAATGGCATAACTGCAGAAATCATTGAAACTTCAACCGTGGCCTTAACTGTAATTGTACCTGTAGGTGCAGAAACAGGTGATGTTACGGTAACAACAAATGATCTCACATCAGCAGGTTTTCCTTTTACTGTGGGCGTGCCAATAATCCCGGCAATTACAACTGTTGAACCTGATATTGGAAAAGTGGGAACAACAGTAACCATTACAGGTACAGATTTCAGCACAACACCAGGCGATAATTTTGTAACCTTTGGCGGTGTTGGAGCCATCGTAACTGCAGCAACTGAAACCTCTATTACTGTTACTGTTCCCGCAGGAGCAGCAACTGGTGACGTTGTTGTCAAAAGAGATGCTGCATCGAATGGTGTTTTGTTTACAGTTACTTTATCATCAAGTGTGATTCGTCAGATTGATGATGAGGCTGATGATGCAGAAGAGGGAGAAAATGGACGTATGGCCAACGAAAGCTCTGACCTGGAGCTGGGAAGATGGGATGAATGGACACAAGACGATGTAGCGCAGGGAGCACAAACTATTGGTATTAAGTTTAATGATATAACCATTCCGGCAGGTTCCGTAATTCTCGCCGCCAGTATCCAGTTTACCTGCGATAAACCGGGAGCAGCTCCGGTCCAGCTAACTATTTTTGGAGAGATGGTTGGAAATCCAGTATCTTATACTGATAAAGATGTTGCGCTTCCGGATGGTTCAGTTGATATTCTCAATGATATAACATCCAGGCCAAGAACTACTGTAAGTGCAGTATGGGATGTTCCTGAATGGCTTAAAGCTGGAGATGCTGGTGCTGCTCAAACAACCATCGATTTAGCCAGCATTATACAAGAAATTATAGATGGAGGCGACTGGGCCGATGGAAATAGTATGGCTTTTATTCTTGAGCCTACTGGCCCCAGTGCCAGTGACGCCATAGACCCTTCTGCTGATGGAAGAGAAGCTGAAGCTGGTCCTGGAAGCGACGCCCCTACATTAACAATTATATATGATTAAGGATTAATTTTTGACTATACTCCTTAGAAGGGAATGGTGCGGTGCCATAGTTACAAAAATCTCTGGTACCATATTTTAAATCCTTGTATCTGAGACGGTATAAAAATCCTTATATTATATAATATAAATAAGTTTCTTTTTAGGTTTATCTTAGTTAGTAAATTGAGGCTGTTGAATATAAGATTCAACAGCCTCTTTTTTTATATGATTTCAATAATACTGGTTTTTCATTTTTAATCAGAGAAATATTCTTTATAGTTGGTATCTTGCGCCAGAAAATTATCCAAAAATGATAGAGATAGGGAAATACAATGATTTGACAATACTCAGACACACCAGTGTTGGCTTATATTTAGGCGATGATAGCGGTGAGGACGTGCTTCTGCCTAATAAATATTGTCCTGAAGAATATAATCTGGATGATAAAATTAGAGTTTTTGTATATCTCGATTATGACGAACGAAAAATAGCCACTAATATTATCCCTAAGATTCACCTGGATGAATTTGCATTTTTAAAAGTATCATCAGTTGAGAATGTTGGAGCTTTTATGGATTGGGGATTGGAAAAGGAACTTATGGTACCATTTAGCGAGCAGAGACAAAAAATGGAGGAAGGAAGGTGGTATATAGTTTATCTTGATATAGATATTGAATCAGACAGACTATTTGCCAGCAATAGATTAGATAATTATTTGCAAAATGTAGATTTAACTGTTGTGGAAGGTGAAGAAATTGAATTGATGATAATGCAAAAAACTGATTTGGGTTTTTCAGTAATCGTAAACAATAAACATAAAGGTTTAATATTCGAAAACGAAATATTCAGGGAAATCAATATTGGTGATAAGTTGAAAGGATTTGTTAAGTTAATACGTGAAGACAATAAACTTGATATCTCAATTCAAGCCATTGGCTTCGAAAAAGTTAACGACAGTAATGCTGAGCTAATTTATGCAGCATTATTAAATAATGAGGGCTATTTAAAAGTGACAGATAAAAGTTCGCCAGAAGAAATTTATTTGCAATTTGGAATTAGTAAAAAAGCCTTTAAGAAATCGATAGGCACTCTTTACAAACAAAAGAAAATATCGATTGAAGACTCCGGAATTAGATTAGTGAAATAGCTTACATGAATCTTAAAACAATCAACAAACTTTCTTACCGCAGCATTACCTTTTAGTTGAGTTTAGTCTTGAATATTCATCAAACCTGATATTCTCCCTTTTATACTTTTTATTATCCGTTTCGCTGCTTAAATCACATCTGAAGCCAATTATGTACGCCCATGGTCGTTCAGGTTTCTGGGAAATATGAGAAAGTCCCCATGTGAATCCCTTACCCATACCATTATCAAGATATTTATCCGAACAAAATAAACCAGCCGCATCTGGTGGTAATACAATATGAGATTTCACTTCAAAATTTACTCCATCTTCAGCCCATTGAACTGTATTTTTTTCGGGGCCATTTGCTGTGATAAGAGTGGCTACACCTTCCTTGTAGGGCCACACCAGTGCTTCATGTCCACTTGCTGAAACCGGGTTTAAAGGGTGCTTATCAAAGGGTCCTTCTGGTTTCTTAGCTATTGCCAGTCCCATCGAAAAATCAGGATAAGGTTTCTTTAATTTGCTTCCAACTCCCATAGGATGTGCTTTATAATACATCCATATTTTTCCTCCTCGAATTATTAAATTAGGATCATGAACTTTATGGCTATCGAAAGCTCCATATGATTTAATCATGCTTCTATTGTCTTCCTCACCCAGCCACTCCCCTGCCTCTCCAGTCTCAAGTACCGGCTTAGAATATCTATTCCAGGGGCCATCAGGAGATTCAGCCCAGGACATTCCAATAACATTTTTTGTTCGCTGCTTATAAGGAAATTTTACAGCCTGATAATAGAGATAATACTTACCTTCATATACCATTATATCAGGAGTAAAAACACTGCCGTCATCAAATTCACCTTCCGGTCCACGCGCTACTGAAATACCTTGCTCCTCCCACTGTATACCATCCGAAGAAGTAGCGTAAAAAATATCACATAAATCCCAGGTAGTGGCAGGCAATTTATCTGTAGCACGTGCATAACCCACTGGTGCTGGTGTTTTTGGACTTCGCGTATAATAAACGTAATACTTATCGTTTACATAAATAATACTGCTTGGGTCTCTTCTTGAAATCCCTTCTTCATAGTCAAGTCCGGGAATCGAAAAATATTCAAAACTGGTATAGAATTCATTTTCTTTCGATTCCTTATTCTGCCAATAGGATTTATACCTCTCCATTGAAGCACTTATTGGCATTTCTTCAACTTTCTCCGTAGGCGAATTCTTTTCTTTAGTTCCGGATTTAGAACAAGAAGATATAAAAAATAGTAAGATTAATATTTTGGTAAATCTGCTCAAGGAAATCTATTACAAAACAATAATTAATATCCAGGGGAAATAAATCTCTAATTTGTAGAAGAAAACAAGTCTTAAATAAAAAATGGTGAATGCTAATATTATTGATTACAAAAAAATAAAATTCACCATATAATTAAAAAAATACCTTATCGTACTACCTTAACTTGTACAGCTGTAGGCCCTTTAGGTCCCATTTCTACTTCAAAGCTAACCAGGTTATTTTCTTTTATATCTTCAAGAACATTGTTTATGTGGACAAAAACACTTTCTTGTGTTTCTGAATCTTTTATAAATCCAAAACCTTTAGAATCATTAAAAAAACTAACGACTCCCTTTCTTATAGGATCCATTTTATCTAAAGTTTCGCTTTTAGGCACGCTAAATTCGATATCTTCAATTTTGAATTCCTTCTTTTTATCGGGATCTGGAGGAGTGGAAGATAATCTTCCATTTTCATCTACATATGCAATCATATCATCGAGGCTACTTCCCCCCTTTTCACCTTCTTTTCTAGCAAGTCTTTTTTTTTCTTTTTCTTTTCTCTTTTTTTCTTTTTTGTTTCTAACTTCCTTTTTGTTGAATGTTTCCTGAGATCTACCCATAAATTAATTTTTTACTTTATTGATTAAGTGAATATTATATAATTATGATTAATACTTATTTCATAATAAAAGATCTAGTCCTACCAGATTTTTGTCAAAGATAAGCTTTTATTTTTGGGATTTACTTTTTTAGATAACAATGTTGGGGATTGATATTCTCATCCAAAGGGTAAAATTTTCAGAGATTCAAGCTTAAATCAAAGTGTATCGCTTGCATAATTAAGGAAGGTTTTTGAGCGCATGTACAGACGCACGGCCGTGCGTCTCAACAGCAAACTAACTAACCTTCTTATACCGCCATGAAGCCAAACTCAGTATTCCAATCGAATAAACAGACATTGCTATTATCTCATACTGAATGTCTTTAAAGCCCGAGCCTTTCAGTAAAATCATTCTAATTACTTTCATAAAATAGGCATAAGGATTGAGAACATTTGCTTTCTGCGCCCAATTAGGCATTGATTCAACAGGTGTAAAAAGACCCGACATAAGGATGAAGATAAGCATGAAGAAAAATGTCATGAACATAACCTGTTGCTGATTAATAGATATGATTGACAGAAGAAGCGCTATTCCAAGAGATACACAAAGGAATAGACCTGCAAATCCGAACAGAAGCCAAATGCTCCCAATAATTGGCAAGTGGAAAAAGAA
>JAGLSB010000846.1 GCA_023135955.1 Bacteroidales bacterium
CTGAATTAAGCTGTCCCTTCGGGACAGGAATCACGCCGAAAATTAACAAAGCTATTTTCCAATTAAATTAATTGATTTCCCGTTTTTCTCAAGTTGATTAAAAATCACCTGAATCTCATTTTCATCTAAAGCACCAACTTCTTTTAGTACCTTTTTTAAGCCATTATTTTTAATTCTTCGAATAAATTTAATATCATCTTCAAAAAAGTTTCCGCTCTCATCTTTTGCATTGAAAGATGTACCAAAAATTATCCCATTAATTATTCTATCTACCGGAAGATTTAGCTTTATTCCTGCATGAAAGGGAGCAAACAACCTGTCGTTGGAGCTAAGTTTTCGATTTAAGTCACAGCCAACCCTAAAAATAGTGTCGCCTAAGGCTTTATTACAAAACCTTGACAATAGGTCATCAATATGATCTATAAGTTCTCCATCAATAAAAACAGATGGATAAAGTTTCTCAAGGATATGCGAAGATTGAAGCATGGCCTCACGGGTAAATCTATATATTTCTTCATGAGCCAGAACTTCATGAATATATTTTAAATCCGGGTATCGGGATGCTCCATAATAAGCCGCACACACATGACCTAAATTATGAATAAACAATTTCCGGTCAACCCATGCTTTCATGTTTTCCTTTGGTGCCAAACCATCAATTTTGGGAATAGGATTTTTAAAACCATTTGCATCAAGGATTAATGTATTGTACGGTTCAGCAAATACCTGCAATACATCTTCTTCCATATCTTTTTTGAGCATAATTGGAACCATTTTTCCAATGCTGGTTTCAATCAGGCCCACCATATTTTCAATCGGATACCATTCTGGTAATTGTTTTTTCAATTCATCTTCTAAATATTCTGCCGCATTCCGCAGATTCTCTGCAATGATAATGTCCAGAGGGTTGTTTGTCGATTTATTATAGCGTTCCAACAATCCTTTTGCGATTATCGGTATTACAGATCTTAATCCGTTCAGGCCAACCGAAACTGCGGCAATACTTGCATCGGCAATTTCGTCAACTATTTTTGTCTCATCACCTGCCCAAATACCACGAACATTATTAATATTCAGTAATTCTTCATCCTCTGATTTAATTACCACATTGTAGTTCTTTCTTTTATTTAGCTCATTGATTATGTCTTTACTAATATCTACAAAGACTACTTCATAATTCCCACGGCTGAATAACTGACCAATAAAAGACCGGCCAATTTTACCTGCTCCAAACAAGATTAATTTTTTATTATTGTTGCCGCTCGTCATTTTGATATTTGCTTAGAATAATCATTTTTATACTTTTCTATTTTGGAAAGCTTTTCAAATGAAGCATCCTCAAAATAAGTACCTCCCACATAAAAACATGCAAATCCGCCAGAAGCTACTGCCCAGGATATTGCATCAAGTAAATCCAGCTTGTCATTTCTAGAAGACTTTAACTGCCAGGCAAGGGAAGCAATGGCTCCTCCGGCAAAATTATCCCCACAACCAGTTGTGTCACATTTTAAATCCTGATTACTAATTATGTCATCTGCAATTTTATTTGATACTGGTAATGTGAATAAATCAGTTTTTTGAAATAGGCTACCATTCGAAAATGCAAATAATTCTTTTGCCCCATTGGTTATAATAAATGCTGAAAGATTATGATCTGCAAAATGTAAGGCTGCCTCTTCAATAGTTTTGCATCCGCTAATTTTTTTTGCTTCCTCAGAATCCATTATTAATAAGTCAATAAGTTTGTAACTTTTGAGGGTGTTGCCTAAGGGCCAAGGCTGGTCAGGATTCTTTTTTTCATTCCTGAAATCAAAAACGGTATTGACTACAGTAATACAGTTATTTGCTTTTGCCTTTGCCAATAATTCAGTAAGATTATCATGAATTTGGGGAACCAAAGCTGTGCCACCAAAACATGCAATGTTGGCTTTAAAAAAATTATCGTCTAAAAGTTCAGGTGAATAATCCCAGGCAGCACCGATGTTATTTATAAAGCTTCTTTCACCCTGATTGTTATCGTATCCAGGATCTGAAAATACATGAGTGAACGGTGTTGTTTTGTTGCCTGTTTTCTTATAATTAGAAATACTCAGTGGAGTTTTACCTGCCAGTTGTAATATCAGGTCTGCAGCCTGATCATTTCCTGCCCCTCCATAATAACAAACTTCAAAATCATTTTTATCAAGTAATTGGGATGCATTTATCAAAGATACCAAAGCCGGTCCTCCCAGGTTAAAAGCATCAGGGTTC
>JAGLSB010000847.1 GCA_023135955.1 Bacteroidales bacterium
CCTCCTGTTGAAACAGAAACTTTCTGCTTCTCAACAGAACCATAAAAGACAAGTATGCCACCTTGCTTAATTTCAGCTTCCAGAGAAGATAAATTTAGTTTTAACTCCATTTTCCCACCAGATTTGCTGGAAAAAAATATTTTTTCTGCCTTTATTACTTCCGGACTAACAATTAATGATTGGGCCTGTACGCTCATTTCATCCAATTGTGTATAGAACAATTTTATTTTTACCTCAGCATCTTTCGGCGTACTAGTCTTTAACCTCAGGCTTAGCTCTCCATTATCATTCTCGGTAATTACATTTTCAAATTCAACTCCTTTTAATACTACCTCAAGACCTGGAGTTTCAGCCTTGTATAATTCACATCTGATTTTTCCTATTATGCTAACAGAATGAAAATTATCTATCTCTCTTTTTTCTGTTTCCTGAGCGTAATTTGATAAACTAAATAGCAATAGACCAGAAATAAAAAGGATGGTTTTTAAAGTCTTCATAACTGTTTTTCTAAGTGTTAATGTTTTCCTGTTTTCAGAAAATATTTTCATTGCAAATTAAGTGCCAAATTACTCACATTATTCGATATTTTATCATGGTTTCTGTTTAAAACAGATATGGGATAATTCAAAAGTAATTAAAAAATCATTTGGGTTAATAATTTATTCAACCCCTCTGGGGTTGTGGGTTATATGATGTCTTATTCCCCAGACATAAATGTCTGGGGCTATTGTTTTGTTATCCCTCCGGGATTATCAATACGATTTTCCTCAACAGCGATAAATGCATGGGGCTAAATGTTGGTTCATCCCTCCAGAATTATTAGAAACCCTCTTCAATTTAGTTTGCTAAATATCTTTGAAAATCCAGAAACCCGGGACGGGTTTACAATCAATAACCCTTGACGCTTGCGTCAGGGGTATTAAACCAACTATAACACACAACCACAGAGTGGTTGAAAAGGTTTATAAATCTGGCAGGAACAAGCAAAAAAAGAAATTCAAGCCATATATTGTTAGTGGCTAAAGTAAGCGTTCTTATATGATGGTAGCCTTCATCCATTGCAGGATTTTTCCTCCATGTTTTAGGGGGAATTGATTGATAATAAACAAGGGGTTTAGTTTAAGATGACGGAAAAAGTTGTTGGCTTATCCTTTGCTGAATTTAGCAAAATATCGCCATTCATTTTTAGCATTATTTGTTTACTTAAGCTTAATCCAATACCCGATCCTTCATCTTTTGTTGTAAAAAACGGAATAAAGATTTGTTCTTTTATTTCGGGGGGTATATTGGGACCATTATTAGTAATTTCCACTTTAGTAGTATCCTTGGTTTGTTGCAGCTTGATTATTATTTTTGGATTCGTCTTATTCTCAAAAATAATTGCTTCACAGGCATTTTTCAAGAGGTTTATTAATACCAGGGATAAAAGATTCTCGTCTGTAATAAACATCAGATTTTCAGGTATATGTTTTTCCAATTTTATTTCGTTAAATCCTGGAAAGGTCCCAGCAGCCACAAGGTTATTCTCTATTAAATTGGATAAATTCACTTCTTTTAGTTTGGGTGAAGGTAGTTTTGTGAATTTCCGATAATTATTAACAAAATTCATTAAGCTAAGGCTTCGTTCTTCAATTACATTAAGTCCTTTTATTGTGTCTCCAATTATTTTAGAATCAAGATCTGTCGCTTCAATAATCTTATTATTTTTAGTAAAATAGTTCAAAATAACATTCGACAGGGTTGTGATTGGGGCAATATTATTCATGATTTCGTGCGACAATGTTCGAGCTAATTTTATCCACGCATCTACTTCTCCATTATCTAGTTCTTTGGTTATATCACTAACTGCAACTAATTTTATTATTTCTTCTGCTGTTTTAATTTCAGACAATTTGAATAATAGCTTTTGTCCATATTTATTTTCAAAAATAGCCGATTGTTGGCGGTAATTCTCTTTTGGATGCATAATAAATTCAGATAATGCACTATCAATCGATATCAATGCATTTACGTGATGATATTCATGTAAACTTGTTAACTTAACTGCAGCCGGATTAATATTTATCACTCTTCCTTTTTCGTTAACTGAGAAAAGTCCTGTAGCTGATTGATTTATAACAGAACGATAATATTGCTCCTGGGTACTAATATCAATTTTTGTTTTCTTGAAAAGGTCGTTTAGCCTTTCAATTCCAATAAATACATTATCGATTGCTTTGTTGCCTGTTTTTGATGGAGCTTTTAGTGAGGCATCATCATTCTCAATGCCCAATAAGAAAAGAGCAATCCATTGATTTATATTATTAAAATACCTTATAATATTAATCACTGCCACAATCAATAATATCAAGGCCACAAAACATAAAATAATGGCCTGTTTTTCGAAATATAAAAATGCCCCTGCTATCGAAAGCATAATTATGACTATCAACCTTAGCAAAACCGCTGCGTAAAAATTTTTATAGGCCATATTTATAAGTGTAAAATGTTGAAGCTATGACTTGTTCTGGTATGGTTAAAAAGTTTGAGAAAATAATGCTTTTTAGTATTGTTATATTTAATTCTGCCCGGATTATTCCACAATCAAATTCCATATCTTTTAATTTTATTATATAGTGTTTGACGCGTAATTCCTAATTTTTTAGCCACGGCGCTCATATTGCCCTTTTCTTTATGAGTAGAGGCTAGAATCATTTCTTTTTCCATTTCTTCGATGGTCTTATTTTGTATATCTCCTTGAAGATTTGTAATGTTATCATTTAATGTAAAGCTATCTTCATTTAAAACTTTATCGTCAGCTAAAATGACCGCTTTTTCTATAGTATGTTGCAATTCTCTTACATTTCCGGGCCATTTGTATTTCAGGAGTTTCTGCATTGCCTTTTGATTGATTTTCAGCCCATATTTTTCGTACTTATTCGCGTATTTACTCAGATAAAATTCCGCAATTAACAATATGTCATTTCCTCGTTCTCTCAAAGGAGGCAGTTCAATGGTTATTGTATTTATTCTATAGAACAAATCTTCACGGAAAAGGCCATCGTTAATCATAGCATTTAAATCTCTGTTAGTTGCAGAAATCAGCCTGATGTCAATCGGAATTTGAGTGTTACTTCCTAACTTTATTATGGTTCTGTTTTGCAGGGTAGTGAGCATTTTTGCCTGGAGAGACAAGGGTAGGTTTCCAATTTCGTCAAGGAAAAGTGTGCCTTTATTAGCAGCTTCAAACTTACCTATTCGTTCTTCTTTTGCATCAGTAAATGAGCCTTTGACATGACCAAATAGTTCGCTTTCGAATAAGGTTTCGCTTATGGCCCCCATATCAACACTAAGCATAACTTCTTTATTCCTTTGGGAATAACAGTGTATTTCACGGGCTATGAGCTCTTTCCCTGTACCGTTTTCTCCCATTATAAAAATATTCGCATCAGTATCTGCAACTTTTTGCACAACTTCCATCACCCTTTTCATTGGTTCCGATTGCCCAATAAGCAATTGAGATGATGGCTTAAGCTCCTGCTTTAATGTACGCGTAGTTTTTAATAATGAGGCGTTTTCAATTTTGCTCTTCCTAAGCTTCAGGGAAGCGTGTATTGTGCTTATTAACTTGTTGTTATCCCAGGGTTTTAAAATAAAATCGAATGCTCCTTCTTTCACAGCTTTTACCGCCAATTCAACATCGCCATAAGCAGTAATCATAATTACACTAATTGTCGGATCGTATTTTTGAATCTGGTTTAACCAGTAAATCCCTTCGTTTCCACTGTTAATGCCAGCTTTAAAATTCATATCAAGCAAAATAACATCAATGTTTTGCCGCTGGATTGTGGAAATTAAATTATTAGGACTATTGAGTGTATATACATTATCAAATTCAGATTGCAATAACAATTCAAGTGCAGTTAAAACACTTTTGTTATCGTCAAGTATAAGAATATCGCTTCTCATAGTTTGTAATACTTAGTATTCGTTTGTCTGAATATTATCCAATTTTTTAATGTCTGTCCACAACGAATTTAAATATTTGTAAATTAAATATACAGCTACTGTAAAATATTTTTACACTTATTTTCGAGATTTTTAAAAACGAGTTCTGCATATACCTATATTTAAGACACTTAGCATTCGCGGCATAACACTTGTCATTCCAGTATCAAACAGAAAAGAATTTTGATGAAGAATAGACAAAATACAAAAGCAGTTATTGATAATATAGAATTAATCAAAGAGAATAAAACACATGCAAAATTGTATGTTATCACTTCAATCTATATAAGTATTATTTTCTTTACTTCCTTTTCGGCAAAAGCTCAGGAAAAATGGAATCTAGCCAAGTGTATCGATTATGCAATTGAGAATAATATAGAACTTAATCAATCAAATAATAATACCGATTTACAACGAGTTAATCTTAATGAAAGTAAAGTAAAATTGCTACCAACTTTGAATTTAGGAAGTGGTATGAATATGAGTTTTGGTAGAAATATTGATGGAAATACCAATGCAATTACATTCGATCAGACACTTTCTAATAATTACTGGATTAACTCATCCATCGATATATTCCAGGGTCTGGTAAATTATCATTCTATTAAGCTAAATAAGTTTTTACTACTAGCTACCAAAGAAGAAGATTCCTATTTAAAAAATAAACTGGCTTTAGATGTAATTACATCTTATTACACGGTGCTATACAGCAAAGGCATCGAAGAGGTGGCTCTGAATCAACTCGCACTGTCAGAAGTGCAACATATCAGGATGCAAAAACTTGTGGATATTGGAAGAGAACCTCAGGTAACAGTACTGGAATTAAAAAGCCAGTGGGCAAGTGATAAATTAATTTTAACCCAGGCTACAAACAATTATAACAAGACCTTACTCGAGTTAAAACAATTATTAAGATTAGACCTTAGTCAGGATTTTTCAATTGACACTATTAGTATAAGCTCCATACTTATCGCTCCAATACAAAATATTGATTCACTATTTAATATAGCAGTAAATATTTTGCCTGAAATAAAGCAACAGGAATATTTAATCAAAGCGTCTGAAAAAGATTTAGCAGTAACAAAAGGCCGTATTTCACCACGAATATATATGTCTTTAGCATATAATACAGGTTACTTCGATGGCGATCCTTTAGGCTATAGCGATCAAATTTCAAATAATCAGAACCAGGGAATTAATATGGGGATCAACATTCCTATTTTTAATAATGCCGCAACATATAGCAACATACAAAGAAAAAACATTGCCCTTAAAAATCGGGAGCTGGATTTACAAAAACAGAAGAATGTATTGTATTCCGAAATTTGGAATGCAGTAGAAGAAATGCAGTCTGCCGAAGATGAATATCATTCAGCAATGGAACTATACAGTTTTAGCGAATTAACACTTGAAAGCGCTTCAAAAAAATTAGAGGCCGGACTTGCAAGTCCAACAGATTATGAACTGGCAAAACAACGGTTTATTTCTGCCAAGGCTAGTTTACTTAAAACCAAACTGATCTATATGATGCGGAAGCAAATGTTGAAATTTTATCAATCAGGTAATTGGAATCATTTACAAGGATAAAAAATCCGGCAGCAAAAAAAATAAAAAGGAGCGGTAAAATACTCATAGATCTTATTAAAGAAACGTAAAATTATGGACATCCAAATAGAAAAGAAAAAAGGAATAAAAAGGAAACACATATATATAACAGTGGGTCTGATACTATTTTCTCTGCTCATATATAAAGCATTCCTTTCTGATAATATCTCAACATTAAATGTGGATATCGACAAGCTAAGCATAGAAACTGTGTCGAAAGGCATATTTCATGATTATATTACTGTAACAGGAAATGTGGAGCCTATTGCTACCATATTTTTAGATGCTCGTGAAGGAGGCAGAGTAGAAGAAAAAATATTGGAAGAAGGTGAAATGCTTAAAAAAGGAGATGTGATTTTACGCTTAAGTAATCCGGAATTAAGTTTAAGTATTTTAAATAGTGAGGCTCAGTTAGCTGAGAAAAGTAATTTTTTACGTAATACAATTGTAGTTATGGAGCAAGAAAAGCTACAAATAAAACGTGAATTACTAAATCTTGAATTCGATATTAAACGTAAAAAACGAAATTATACGCAAAACGAGACGCTTTATTCACAGGATCTGATCTCTCAAGAAGAATTCCTAATATCTGAGGAAGATTATCAATTTGCACAGCGCAGTTTCGATCTCTATTCTGAACGTCAAATACAAGACTCTATATACCGATCTATACAGATAAAACAGATGGAGGACAATCTTAGTAATATGAACTTAAACCTAAAACTTGTGCGCCAACGTCAGGATAATTTACATGTAATAGCGCCAATAGACGGACAACTCACTATTTTGGATGTGGAAATAGGTCAATCGATACCTAAAGGAGGAAGGATTGGTCTAATCCATATTTTAACTTCTTATAAAGTGGTAGCTCAAATTGACGAACATTATATTGATAAAGTGAAGGTTGGCTTAACCGCGGTATTAGAGCGTCAAGGACAGGAATTTGAATTGAAAATAAGAAAAGTTTTGCCTGAAGTTCGTGAAGGTCGCTTTTCGGTTGAAATGATTTTTACTAAGCAGATGCCCGACAATATGCGCACAGGACAAACCTATTATACAAGATTGCAGTTGGGTAGTCCGCTGGAAGCTATGTTATTGCCAAAAGGAAGCTTTTTTCAGACAACAGGTGGACAATGGATTTACGTACTCACGGCAGATGGAAAATCGGCGGAGAAGCGTGCTATTAAAATCGGGAGACAGAATCCTAAATATTATGAATTATTAGAAGGGATAAGTCCTGGTGAAAAAGTAATTGCTTCCGGCTACGATAGTTTTGGTGATAATGAACGAATAATATTTAAATAACAAAAAAGATTGTGATAGTAATATGTCTCAAGCATTATAAGGATAAAAATAATAAAGAATGCTTAAAATAAATCTAAAGCAAATTTTCCAAAATTGGAAAAACTTAAATAGTTCATTCCTTATTAATTTAATAGGGCTTTCAATAGGATTGGCGTCTACAATTTTAATCTATTTATGGATTGAAGATGAATTTAGCTTTGATAAATTCCATGAAAAAAACAGCCAATTACATCAAGTTATGGTGAGAATTCAGATGAGCAATGATATTGAGATAACATGGACTACCTCAGGGATTTTAGCAGAGCTATTGGATGAGGAAATCCCTGAAATAGAAAACTCGGTAACTACCTGCCCAACGTCGCAGACAAAAATACTTAGCGTAAATGATAACTCAATTAGAGCGAAAGGTTTATATATTGGAGACGGTTTTTTCAATTTATTCTCGTACGATCTTATCCAGGGTAACCCAGCAGAAATACTTCCACAAGTAAACAGTATTATTCTTTCAGAAGAATTGGCATTGAAACTTTTTAATACTACTAATAACATTGTAGGAAAAGGTATTAAGCTGGATAATACCGACCAATTGTTTATTTCAGGAATTTATAAGGAAACACCTGCAAATTCTTCAGTGCAATTTGATTTTGTATTGCCGTACAAAAGAATGTCGATAGAATACCCAGGTATTTTAGATTGGGGACACAATTATTTTAATACTTATTTGGTAATAAAAAAAGGCATTAGCATTCCTGAAATCAATAAAAAAATTAATACTGTCTATCAAGAACATTCCGGTTCTGCGAATTCAACATTGTTTACAAGACCTTATGCCGATCAACATCTTTACGATAACTATGAAAGTGGCGTACAAGTCGGAGGCAGAATAAGCTATGTTAAACTTTTTTCCATTGTCGCCATTTTTATTTTGGTAATGGCCTGTATTAATTTCATAAATCTATCCACGGCAAGTGCTTCAAAACGTCTGAAAGAAGTGGGAGTGAAAAAACTTTTTGGTGCTTCCAGAAAGTCTTTGGTTTTTGATTTTATGATTGAAGCAATAACAATCACATTTTTGGCTCTAATTACTGCATTGATAATTGTGAAACTCATATTACCATATATTAATGTTTTTGTAGAGAAAGAACTTTATCTAGACTTTGAACCAAATCACATCATATTTTTAATTGGCATACTCCTATTTGCAGCATTCTTATCAGGGATTTATCCCGCGTTTTATTTGTCCAGGGTTAATCCTTTAAATGCATTTAAAGGAAAACTGAATAATAAGCTAAACAAATTGGGATTAAGAAAAGGCTTAGTGATGTCTCAGTTTGCTATTTCGATTTTTCTAATTGCAGCTGTATTTATAGTATTAAAACAAATGAACTTTATATATGGGCAGGATCTGGGCTACAACAAAGACAATATTATGTATTTTGAAAAGGAAGGAAATGCAGGTGAGAATATCCAAACCTTCCTTTCAGAATTAGAAAAAATTCATGGAGTTAATAATGTTACAAGTACAGCATGGAGTTTTGTTGGTCAAACAGCTTCTACTGATGCAGTGAATTGGGCTGGGAAGGCTTCTGATGACCATGTGTCTTTTGGAGTACAACAAATTAATTATGACTTTATTGAAACTTTTGGCATTGAATTAAAAAAGGGTCGCTCTTTTTCTACCGATTTTGAATCGGATGAGTCTAAAATTATTTTTAACGAAACGGGAATTAAAGCCATGGGAATTGATGACCCGATTGGCAAAAATATTAATTTATGGGGAAGAGACCGACAAATTATTGGAGTAGTTAAGAACTTTAACTATGAATCTTTACATAGTAAAATAAACCCATTATTTTTCATTTTGAACCCTTCTAATTGTAAGAAAATTATGATTAAAATAGAAGAAGGAATGGAAAATGAGGTTATTAATAATGTAAGAAATACATATCTTAAATTTAACCCAAAATTTCCATTCGAGTATAAATTCTTAGATCAAGAATATAACAATCAATATGTTGCAGAAAAAAGAATAGTTACTCTTTCCAAATATTTCGCAGGAATAGCCATACTTATATCATGCTTAGGCTTGTTGGGTTTAGCATCATTTACCACCGAACAGAGACGTAAAGAAATAGGCATTAGAAAAGTTAATGGTGCCACCATCTCTGAAATATTAATCATGCTAAATAAAGATTTCCTGAAATGGGTAGCAATAGCCTTTGTTATTGCCACGCCAATTGTCTTTTATGCCATGCAAAAATGGCTACAAAATTTTGCCTATAAAATAGACCTTAGTTGGTGGATATTTGCCTTGGCTGGATGCCTTGCGATGATAATTGCCGTAATAACCGTTAGCCTGCAGACTTTTTTTGCAGCACGAAGAAATCCGGTAGAATCATTGAGATATGAGTAAAGAAGATTAATTGATAAAAAAGAGTGAAATTATATTTACGATTTGAAATAGATATTATGATTAAAACAGAAATATTAACAAGTAGGAATGTGAAAGCGGGCTGTCATTTCAACGACGCAGGAGGAGAAATCTCTTGAAGATGAGGTGGCGAAGAAGCGAAAGGTGGAAAAGAGTAAAAACAGTATAAGACTTTAAAACAACCTTCCAAGCCTTCTACTAAAATATAATTAATAAAAAGGAAGATCATGTGGTTAAAAAATTTCAAATCATTTTTAAATAGTCTAGTAAACAATAAGTTATACACAATTGTAACTCTTGTTGGATTTACTATTTCCTTAACTTTTGTGATTCTTTTGAGCGTTTATATTAAGAACGAACTTACCGTAAACAGTTTACAAAAAAATGGTTCCAGAATCTATCGCTTAATAAATGAAAATCATGCGGAATATGCACCTCCTATTGGTCTTTATCTACAAAATGAATTTCCTGAGATAGAGAGTTATACGCGTATTTTGGAGAATCCTGGCATCTTGGAAACCCAGGATAATGTTAAAGTAAAATTCAACTATTTACTTGCCGATTCTGCCTTCTTTACTATTTTTTCGTTTAACCTTATCGAAGGCAAGCCTGAGACCGCACTTAAGACAAAAAACTCTGTTGTTTTAAGCAAGGAATTCGCGAATAAAATTTTCGGAAATAACTCTTCGTTGGATAAACTAATTACTATTGAAGGGATTGACTGCATTGTAAAGGGCGTAGTTGATGATATTTCAAAAACATCGAGCTTTAAAAAATGTGATGCCATTATAAATTTTAGGTGCATTGAAGATTTCTGGGGTGGAGATCCAAACTTGTTAACAAGTATGGGGAATAGTTCTTTTGGATTGTATTTCCTGGCTAAACCAAATACCGATTTGCCCTCCAAAGCATCGCAAGTATTGGAGATGTTCAAGAAAGATTATTGGATGTATAAAGATGAAAGAACTAAAACAGTGGTTTTCGAGCCATTGGCAGACAATTATTTTAGTCCTATTCGCGCAAGAGCAACTCACCAAAACAACAAAACATTTATTGCTGTTTTATTTGCTATTGTTATACTGATTTTGGTTTTGGCAATTATCAATTACATGAATCTTACTATTGCACAATCGGGATCCCGAGTGAAAGAAATGGCCATTAAAAAACTTCATGGCAGTAGCCGGAAAGAATTAATTTTTCAATATGTAAATGAGTCGATAATACTTTGTTTCGTAGCTTTTTTACTGGCCCTGCTCCTTAGTTTTCTCGCTGAACCAATATTCAATAGTTTGCTTAAGACCCAACTAAATCTAGCGAGCGAATTCACCAAAAGCACGGTTTTAATCACACTGGTTTTTGTGGTGCTGGTTGGTTTTATCTCTGGAATAATTCCTGCTTTTATTATCACCAGGTTAAATACTATTCAGGTATTAAAGGGGGAATTTAGACGGAAAAGTAAAAGTATTTATTCAAAACTACTTATCGGTTTTCAATATATCGTGGTTATTGTTTTAATCATTTCAACAATAATTATCGCTCGACAAACCTCCTTTATGCGAAATCATAGTTTAGGCTTTAACTCGAGTAATATTGTTTGGTTAGACAATAACTTATCAAACAACCAAATGGCAGGATTTAAAAACGAAATGAATAAAATTCCCGGTGTTAAAAGAGTATCTTTTGTTAAGGGAAGTCCTGTTGATGGCGGAGATAATCGCTCCTATACCTATGAAGATAAGCCGGTGAGTTTTCAGGTTTTTAAGGTTGATTCTTCTTTTTTCCCGATGATGGAGATGAATATCACTTCCACCGGGGTGGCTTATACAAAGGAAGGAATTTGGATAAATAGAGTGACGGTAGATAAACTCGGGCTCGATTCCTTGCCAAAAAGTTTTAAAGCCTATAATGGCGAAAAAACCGTTTTGGGTATAATTGATAATTTTTATTTCGAGTCCTTGCACAGAGAAATAGGAATGGCCTTAATTCAACAAATGAGTGAAACTGATGAACCTAAGCAAATACTCATTCAGCTAGAAGGGAATAACCCTATTTCTGTGCTGGAAAAGGTGAAAAAATCCTATGAGGAATATGCCAATGGACAACCCTTTGATTATGGTTTTGTAAACGACACCATTCAAAGTTGGTACGACAGCGAAAAAAGAACGGGTACAATTGTAAGTTATTTTGCGATGCTTTCCATTATAATTTCCGTGATGGGCATTTTCGCCATGGCAGTATTTTACAATCATCAGAAAATAAAAGAAATAGGTATTCGCAAGGTAAATGGAGCCACAGTATTCCAAATTGTTAAAATACTTAACCGTGACTTCATAAAATGGGTGGCTATTGCTTTTGTTATAGCTTGTCCTATCGCTTATTATTCCATGAATAATTGGCTTCAAGAATTCCCTTATAAAATAACACTCGACTGGTGGATATTTGCATTGGCCGGAATTTTCGCCATCATCGTTTCCCTGCTTACCGTTAGCTGGCAATCGTTTATAGCCGCACGCAGAAATCCGGTGGAGGCTTTGAGATATGAATAAAGAAAATTTATTGATAAAAAAACCTACACTATAAAAAAAAGTAATGATTAAAACAGAAAAATTAACGAAAGTGTTTCGCACAGAAGAAGTTGAAACCTATGCCTTGAACAAAGTAGATTTCCATGTTAAAAAAGGAGAGTTTGTAGCTATTATGGGACCCTCTGGATGTGGGAAATCGACTTTCCTAAATATCGTTGGATTGTTAGATAATCCCACTGAAGGAACTTATATTTTCAACGGAACTGATATTTCCAATTTGAAAGAAAAAGACCGTACTCAATTTCGTAAAGGAAATGTTGGTTTTATTTTTCAGAGTTTTAATTTGATTGACGAATTAAATGTTTATGATAATGTAGACATACCTCTGATATATCTAAAAATGGATGCTACAGAACGCCGCGAGAGGGTTAATGAAGTTTTGAATAGAATGAAAATTGGTCACAGAGCAAAGCATTTCCCACAACAACTATCCGGTGGCCAACAACAACGAGTAGCCATAGCAAGAGCAGTGGTAGCAAATCCCGGATTAATTCTTGCCGATGAGCCTACAGGTAACCTCGACTCAAAAACCGGTATAGAAGTGATGAACCTTTTAACAGAGTTAAATCAGGAGGGATCCACTATTTTAATGGTGACACACTCTGATCGTGATGCTGGTTTTGCACACCGTACCATTAATTTATTGGATGGCCAGGTAATTACTGAAAAGTCCAATTCGAATTAAAAATATTCAATAATTAAAATCGCTAATCCCATGATAAAGAATTATTTTAAAATCGCCTTTGCAAATCTTATTAAGAATAAGATGTATTCAGTAATAAGTATCGCAAGCCTTTCGATTGGATTAGCGGTTTGCGTATTGCTGTATCTATATGTATCGCAAGAAAGAAGCTATGATCGTTATCACGATAAAGCAGATAACATTTACAGACTATGTCAGGAAGTTCATCCTTATCAAGCTCCGGGAACTGCAGACTTGCTAAAAGAGAATTTGCCTGAGATTAAAAGTTCTGCCCGGATCTTACCAAGAGATAATATTCTTGTTCAACTTGATAATCAAAGATATAAAGAAGATTTGGTGGCCTGGACTGATGCTGAGCTATTTCAGATATTCTCTTTTGAGTTTAAGGACGGAAATCCCGGGAACTCATTACAACAACCTGGTACGGCAGTTCTCACTGAGAAAACAGCCCATAAATATTTTGGTGATGAAAATGCCATCGGCAAAACATTTAAAGTGAGTAGTGAATACGATTATACCGTAGTAGGTATATTAAAAGATATTCCACAAAATTCGCATTTTACATTTGATTTATTTTTAACGCTTGCCGATGGAGACAAAATGTTTAGTGAAAACTGGGAGGGAAATTGGGGCTGGTGGAATTTTCTGGTCTATTTTGAAATGCAAGATCAGTTTTCAAAACCAGATTTAGATGTCAAAATCTCAGAGATAATGAAAACCCAAAATGGTTCTGAGGCTCCTCCGGTTCAATTTACGGTTCAAAACTTAAAAGACATTCATCTTCATTCCTCGCATTTTTTAGGCGATATTCAACCTCAAAACAGTATTACATATGTACTTATTTTTTCAGCTATCGCTTTATTGATATTGCTAATAGCTACTTTTAATTATATAAATTTATTAACAGCTAATGCTACTACCCGAGTAACTGAGATTGGGGTTAGAAAAACATTTGGAGCCTCTAAAAATCAGCTGGCTATCCAATATATTTTCGAATCAATGCTTGTGTTTTTCATTTCATTTTTCATTTCATTGATTCTCCTGAAGCTTAGCTTACCAATATTTAATGAACTTTCAGAAAAATCATTATCCTTAGCAATCCTTAGCAATTTTAAAATACTTTCAAGTCTGCTAGGGATGATTTTGTTAGCGAGCATTATAGCCGGTTGGTATCCAGCCTTTGTTTTATCCTCCTATAATCCAGTCGAAGTAATGAAATCATCCAAGAGCAGTTTTGGATCAGGCTTTCAGATCAAGAAAATTTTAGTAGGTGCGCAGTTTACCATTGTCATAATTTTAATAGCCTCTGCTACAGTAATGTTTCGTCAGATTAATTTTCTTCAGTATAAAGATTTGGGTTTTGAAAAGGAAGCTGTACTAACAGCGATATTTGATTTCGGTGATGAGGCTAAGTATAATACTTTAAAAGAGAAATTGCTCGAACAAAGTTTTGTTTCCAATGTTTCTACCGCCAGTCGAATACCTTCCGGTTCGCTCAGTAATTTGGGTTCTGTTGTGCCTGAGGGTCAGGAAGAATCTATTGAAATTCCTTATGTACATGTGAACTTCGATTATTTTAGAACCCTGGGTATTAAACCAATAGAAGGTCGATTATTCTCCGACGAGATAAAAACAGACGCCACAGAATCAATTATTCTTAACAAAGCTGCGGTTGCCAATCTTGGTTTAACAGGTGATCCCATAGGACAGACAATTAGATGCAACTGGCCTTCATCTAACAGAAAAGTAGTAGGCGTTATCGATGATATTCACTTTGAGTCACTTTATAATAATATAAAGCCAGCAGTTTTTGTAATTCATTATCCGCTTGCATATCATTTAATTGTTAAAGTGAAGCCTTCGGATATAGCAAGCTCAAAGAATATCCTTACTGAAATTTCCCAAAGCATCTATCCTGATGAGGTAATTGAATATAGTTTTTTGGACACTATACTGGAATCTCGCTATCAAAAGGATAATAACACCTTTCAACTTATGGGATTCTTTGCTGCATTGGCTATTTTCCTGGCAAGCATGGGCTTATTAGGTATGGTAAGCTTTATTTTGATAGGCAAAACCAAAGAAATAGGCGTTCGTAAGGTCAATGGAGCATCCGTCTCTGAAATAATGAGAATGCTTTACTCAGACTTTGTAAAGTGGGTAGCAATCTCATTTGTAATAGCTACTCCAATTGCATATTTTGGAATGAACAAATGGTTGGAAAGCTTTGCTTTTAAAACTACTCTTAGTTGGTGGATTTTTGTACTGGCCGGAATTATTTCATTGCTTATTGTTTTAATAACTGTGAGCTGGCAATCGTATCGGGCAGCGCAGAAAAATCCGGTTGAAGCGTTGAGATATGAGTAAGATTGTTTCACCCCAAACCCCTGAAGGGGCTTTAAGAAAGAAAGATGAGTATAAACAATAATATTTCGATGTTTTATGGTGAGTAAATAAGAAGAGAACAATTCATGAGACAATCTATAAACTTAAAAATTGCCATAAAAAGCATCGTAAACAGCAGGGTACAATCATTGGTTAGCATACTTGGTCTCGGTATTGGTTTAGGATCAATTATCCTGATATCGATGTTATACATGCATGAAAACTCCTTTGATAGATATATACCTGAAAACGATCAGGTTTATAGAGTATTACATGGCACCAACAGTAGTATAACATTCCCTTTTGGTGAGACAGCTAAAAATGATATCCCTTCAATAGACGACTTTTTTCGATATCATCAGGGTCGTGAATTTGAAATACGACAAAATGGAGTAGATATTATAGAAGAGAATCGGTTTGCATGTGCCGATCCTTCTATTTTTAATTTTTTAGGAATCGATCTTATAATTGGAACAACTGCTGAGTCAGGAAACGAAGTGTGCATTTCAGAAACAATGGCCCTGAAATATTTTTCCAGTGGAGATGCCATAAATAAGACTATTGAAGCACGTTTAAATAACGAATTTATAAACCTGACTGTTTGTGGGATTTTCAAGGATTTTCCATCCAATTCATCCCTTGCTCCAAACTTCATCTCACATACAGATCTGATTGATGAATTCCTTGGTACGCGTAAAAAACTCCTCGGCGAGTATGGATCTGAAGTTGAAACATTTCAAACAAACTGGAATCAAGATATTTGTATTACCTACATAAAGATAAATACAAAAGCTAATCCTAAGGATGTAACAGAGCAGCTTCAAAAATACCAGGATCGGTTTGAAGATGAATCGAAAAGAGATAAAGCTTTTAGCTTACAGGCAGCGACTGACGTGTATTTGCAGTCGCAGGAAATAAGCGATATTTATTCAAGAAGAGGAAATGCAAACGAGTTGAAATATTTTGTGGCAATTGCCCTTTTTATTTTAATTATAGCCGTATTCAACTACATTTTTCTTACCAAAGCAAAAATGGATAGACGCCTGAAAGAATTTGGTGTAAAAAGAGTTTTTGGTGCTAACACATCATCCATTAGAAGACAAATGCTTTTCGAGGCAAATGTAATATCCCTATTGAGTTTAATACCTGCCATAATTGTTGTGATAATAGGAATGCCATTTATAAACAGTACTTTGGGACGAAATCTCGACAGCCAAATTCTCTCGGTTTGGTATACAATTCCTCTATTAGCTTTAATACCATTACTAACTGGTACATTCTCAGGCTTTGTGGTTGGATTAAAAATTTCCAGAATTTCTCCCATACTTCTTTTAAATAATAAAAGATTAACTCTCCCAAAGCGAAAACAATGGAGCAACTCTTTTCTTAGTTTACATTTTGCCGTTTTTATTATATTAATTGTTGGCGTTTTTGTTTTGAGAAAGCAAATAAATTATTCTTTAAACAACTTCACAGCTATCAATCCTGATAACGTGATGATTTGTGAATTAAACACCCCGGAACTGTCTCAAAAATTTGATGTAATAGACAATCATGTTAAACAAATACCTGGTGTAATCAGTACAGCCGGATCGTCATTTATCCCTCCCTTTAACTGGACTTTACCAATTCGCTTACAAAATCCCGAGAATAATGAGAGCATTGTGTTTGATGGTTTAATTATGGGAAAAGGGATGACTGAATTATTAAATATTGAGTTGATAGAAGGTGATCATTTTGGAGAATACAATGAAAATCAGCGTAGATTTATTTTTAATGAATCGGCAGCACTAGAATATAATTTGAAAGCAGGAGAATCGTTCAATGGTTTCCATATTCAGGGTATTGTAAAAGATTTTACAGTGCATACTATGCATAGTCTCATTAATCCAATGGTTATTATCCAGCAACATCCCGATAAAATGGGGCTTTTTGCCATAAAAACAACTGGCGAAACAGATGAAAAGATAAAAGCAAGTATAACTAAGTTATTCAAAGAAATATCGCCTGATAAAATGGTATCCATTTATACACTACAGGAGCAAATCAATCAATTCTATATCAGGGAACAAAACCAAACTAAACTAATCAGTGCATTCTCAATATTGGCTATAGTTTTAACAGTAATGGGCTTATTTGGAATGGTATTGAATACGGTATCGGGAAAAACCAAAGAAATTGGCATTCGTAAGGTAAACGGTGCTAAAATATCTGAAATAATAATTATGCTAAATAAAAACTTTTTAAAGTGGGTGGCATTGGGTTTTGTAATAGCCACTCCTATTGCATATTACTTAATGAATAAATGGCTTGAAAACTTCGCCTATAAAATTACGCTCAGTTGGTGGATTTTTGTATTTGCAGGAGTGTTGGCTTTGATTGTTGCTTTGCTTACAGTTAGTTGGCAAAGTTGGAGAGCAGCTACTAGAAATCCGGTAGAGGCCTTGAGGTATGAGTAAGATTGTTTCACCCCAAACCCCTGAAGGGGCTTAAAAAAAAGAAAAATGACTATAAACGATAACCTTTCAGTTTTTTATGGTAAAAAACCAAATATATTCGAAAAAGCAAAGTGCTTACAAAGCTTCTTCAAAGTCCCCTTCAGGTCCCGATGGTTATCGGGATTAGGGGTGAAAATAGCTGGCAAACATTTATGGCAGCACAACGGAATCCTGTGGAAGCACTGAGATATGAGTAAGGAAAGTATCCTGACAGCAAGCAAAGGACGGATTACTTTGGTATGAATTGAAAATAAAATTAAAAATTAAAAATCATGTTTAAACACTTCGTAAATATCACATTGCAGAACATTCAAAAAAGCAAAATCTATACATTGCTTACTGTATTTGGTTTGAGCCTCGGGTTAACCTGTGCCATCATCATCGCTTTGTGGGTAAAATATGAGTTGAGTTTTGATAGGTTTCATGAAAATCCACAAGACCTATATAAGGCGGCCTTTAGTTATGATCCTCAAGATTTTCATGGTTACATTTTACCTGCCCCTGTTGCTTTGCATTTGAAGGAAGAATATCCGGATATTAAAAATACAACTGTCTTTTTCAATTGGGGAAACAAAAAAATAATTCAAGGTGAAAATAAATTTTCGGTTAATGGCAGCTTTGTGGATCCTTCCTTTTTCTCGATGTTTAATTTCCCTTTTAAAATCGGGTCCCTTTCTGATGCTTTCATGCACCCCAACTCTATTGTCCTTACCCAATCATTGTCAGATAAACTTTTTGGGCAAAAAAATCCTGTAGGAAATATAGTAAAAGTGGATGGAGAAGAGGAGTATATCGTAACAGCAGTATTAGAAGATATTCCCAAAAATTCGGATATGCAATTTGAATTTCTACTCCC
>JAGLSB010000848.1 GCA_023135955.1 Bacteroidales bacterium
TCATAATTGATATTCCTCTTAACCAGAAAATATTGCATACTATCGTTTCTGGCATGGATCAACGATTTTTTGTAATCAATCCATGAGCGATCCCTGAATAATTGAGAGAGACTTTTTGAAAGGCCATCTATATGATCATAAAATACTTCTGTTGTCAGACTATCCACCGTCAGATCTAGTCTTATATCATAAAAAGGTAGCGAAACTGCCAAAAGTTTATTGTCTGCACTGTATATATCTCCCCGCACTGCCTCTATGGCTACCTCCTTCACGGGAGCGCTATCTGAATTAACTGACCAAAGATTGTGCTCAACAAATTGTAACCAAAGAATTTTTACAATGATTGATAGCCCGGCAATCACAACCAGAAAATACACTAACCTGACTCTCCACATTATGTCTCGTTTGACAGACATTTACTCTTTTATTTATTTTTATTCAATAAAATCTTTTTTGGAGGATCAACAGATTCTTCCAATTTCAATCCTCTTTCCCTAACTTCTTCAGCTACTTCAGTTTGTCTTGATAATTTCATTAATTCAGAAGACACAAAAACAGCTTCAGAGCGCAATTCATTTATTTCATTTCTTAATATCTCCCTATCTTTCCTAATTGATTCTGCGTGATAACGATTACTGATATATATCAATGCCAGAAAGACAAGAAACAACACAAATGGCAACTGATAAACCACCTTCTTCCGGGTCAATAGTGTTCCGTCAATTATCCCCCTGAGAATACTACTTTCCTTTTGCTGGTTCTCTCCTGACTCGTTAATAAATTCTATATTTTCATCTTCCTTCATTTTAGCTCCGCTATTCGAAGTTTAGCACTTCTTGACCTTGGGTTTTTAGATATCTCCTCTTCCCCTGCCACAATTACATTTTTATTTATTGTTAGCATATTTGTGATGTTGTTTCCATAAAAATCCTTCTCCAGGTTTCCTTCCAGGTTTCCCGTTTTGATAAAGTTTTTAACCAACCTGTCTTCAATACTATGATAACTCATTACTACTAATCTCCCTCCCGGTTTCAGACATTCAGGGATCTGAAGCAGCATTTCTTTCAAAGCTCCCAATTCATCATTTACCTCCATCCGCAATGCCTGAAAAAGCTTAGAAAGAAGCTTTGCTCTATGCCTTTCCGGAAGAAGTGAGCCAAGGCTTTCAATAAGTTCCCCGGAAGTTTTAATTGTTTTTACTTTCCTTGCTTCAATAATTTTCCGTGCAAAGCGACCTGCCCCCTGAAGCTCTCCATATTTCCTGAATAATTCAGCCAATTTCTCCTGTGGATACTTATTCAATATCATCTCTGCAGTAAGATCACTCTCCTTATTCATTCTCATGTCAAGAGCTGCATCTTCCCTATGCATAAATCCCCTCTCTATATTATCAATCTGGTATGATGATATACCAAGATCTGCAAGGATTCCATCAACCTTCTCAAAATTGTAATACTTGAGAAAATTTCGTAAAAACCGGAAATTAGAATTAATGAATATCAGACGTTTGTCTGATTGAACATTTTTTTGCGCATCTTGATCCTGATCAAAGGCCAATAACCTTCCTTCATCATCAAGTTCCTCTAAAATTCTGAGGGAGTGCCCCCCACCTCCAAAAGTTAAATCAGCATAGATTCCTTTTGGTTTAATATTTAGTCCACAAATACTCTCTTCTAATAGTACCGGTTTATGATAGATCATTCTTCATTTGTTTGATCCCAAGTTCCTCCCAGTATTTTCTCAGCCAAATTGGCAAAGTCGTCATCGGCTTTTGTGAAACCTGCATAATCATCTGGTGACCAAATCTCAATCTTTCCATATTGCCCGGCAAGAACTGCTTCTTTCCCAATCCCGGCAAATTCCATCAACCTTTTTGGTAATAGCAAACGATTAGAGGAATCGGCCTGAACTTCTGCCGTTCCGCTAAAAAACATTCTTAAAAATCTATTGTGCTCCTTATTGTATGGATTTGTCCGATTTCTTATCTGCTGATTTTGTCTTTCCCATTCTTTCATCGGATATAGAATAAGGCATTTATCAAAGACATCTCTTTTGAGTACAAAACCCTCCTCAATAGCTTGATTCATCTGCTTTTTAAAAGCTGCTGGCAGAGCAACCCGACCCTTTGAGTCGAGCTTACATGTATAGTCTCCAATAAAAGTTATCATTTACTTTAAAAAATTATAGGCTAAAATAGCACATTTTATCCCACTTTATCCCATTTTATCCCATTTTCTTGCACTTTGTTAATAACTTTTATGTTTTCTTATCTGGATTCAGATAATCACAACTCAGGTCTACAAGGGCGAGGATATCCTTCTTTTTTGTTAAATTTGCGATTATATTTTCATGAAATGAGAGAAGATCAAAGCAATAAAAAGCCCCAAAAGATAGATATTCGCGAGGTGTTTAGAAGTAAAAATCCCGGCCTTGCACCTTATATTCCCGGCTTTGTATATTCATACCTGGAAAGGATACTTCATCTTGATTTTATTAATAAAATTCTTGAAGATCATGGTAATAAAAAAGATCTGGATTTTGTAAATGCCATTAAAGATGAGTTCAATATTACCACTGAAATAATCGGATTTGAAAATATTCCAGAAAATAAGAAATTAATTGTCGTTGCAAATCATCCTTTGGGAGGTTTTGACGGTACGATGCTGATAAGCCTATTGGGTGAAAAGTTTGCTGGTGTTAAAAGCCTGACCAATGATATTTTAATGAATATCCCAAACATGGAAGGCGTTTTTGTTGCTGTTAATAAGCATGGGAAACAGTCGAAAGATGGTGCTAGAATAATTGATAATGTTTATAAAAGTATGGATCCTATACTCATTTTTCCTGCAGGTCTTGTTTCCCGAAGGAAAAGGGGGATCATAAGAGATCTGGAATGGAAAAAAAGCTTTATTACAAAAGCTAAAGCATATCAGAGAGATGTTATACCTGTTCATGTAAGTGGAAGATGCACTAATTTCTTCTATAATCTGTCTAATCTTCGGAAATTCTTTGGGATCAAAGCAAATCTGGAAATGTTTTTTCTGGCAGATGAAACATACAGGCATAGAAATGAGCATATTAGAATAGTTTTAGGAAAACCTGTTTCATTCGAAACATACACTACTAAATTAAGACCGGATGAGTGGGCTTTGAAAATGAAGGAATTGGTTTACAGACTCGAAAAAGATCCAAATGCATTTCTAGAATAGCATTATGTTTTTTTTTGTAAATTTGTATTCCTAAAAATATTTATATGGAAAATATAATTCCTGCCATTCCAAGAGAAAAATTACTTTCTGAGTTAACTCAGGAAAGATTTGTTAGAATAACAAATAACGCCGGGAACTTACTTTTCATTTTAGATCATCATGATTCGCCGAACACCATGAGGGAAATCGGCCGTTTAAGAGAACTAAGTTTCAGAGCTGCCGGTGGAGGTACAGGGAAATCACTCGACATAGACGATTATGACACTGGGGACATCACCTACAAACAATTAATTGTTTGGGATCCTGTTGATAATGAGATACTTGGAGGTTATCGTTTTCATGTTTGCAATAAGGAAAATTGTTTTAAAGATGGTGTTGTTTCTTTAGCAACAGCAAAATTATTTCATTTCTCAGAGAAATTTCAACAAGAATACCTCCCTTATACAATCGAATTAGGTCGCTCTTTTGTTCAGCCAAAATATCAGTCAACCAATAAGGCCAGAAAGGCTCTTTTTGCACTCGATAATTTATGGGACGGTTTAGGTACTCTGGTGATAAATAATCCAGATATGCAATACTTTTTTGGTAAGGTAACGATGTATAAAAATTACAATCAAAGAGCCAGAGACCTTATCTTATATTTTATTGAAAAGCATTTTCCCGATACAGAAAGAATGATTGTGCCTTTTGATCCTTTGGAAACTAATATCGATAAAAAAGAAATGAAGTCTATTTTCACCAGCAATGATTATTTGGTTGATTATAAAATCCTTTCCCAAAATGTCAGGGCTTTCGGTGAAAATATTCCTCCACTTATCAATGCGTATATGAATCTGTCCCCTTCTCTAAAAACTTTTGGAACTGTAAATAATCCTTATTTTGGAAATGTAGAAGAGACAGCTATCATGATAACTATCAATGATTTATACAAGAAAAAGGTAGAAAGGCACATAAATAGTTATAATCCAAACGATAAGCTTGAGGATTTTCAATAAGCCCGTCCTTTTTTCCCTTCAATATAATTTATGAATGAAGTTGAAACAACTTTGTTTCCTCCCGGAGTAGGATAGTCACCTGTGAAATACCAATCTCCAAGGTCATTTGGAATTGCTTTGTGCAAGTTTTCGATATTCTGATATACTATTTCCACATCAGCAGAGATTTCAGAATCCTTTAATAATTCAGCAATCTTTACTGATATTTCTTCAGCAGTAAATGGTTGGTAAATTTCCTTTACATAATTTAAGTACTCTTCCTTAGGAAGGCCAATTTGCCTTCTGCATTTTAGGTAGACTTCATTAATTATTTTCTCTTTCCCAGCGTCTTTCAGCAGTTGAATAGCTGCTTTAAAGGCAATAAAGTCACCAAGTTTAGCCATATCAATCCCATAACAATCAGGATACCGTATCTGTGGAGATGAGGAAACAACAACAATCTTTGTTGGCCCAAGACGATCTAAAATCTTAATAATACTCTCTTTAAGAGTCGTTCCCCGAACAATAGAATCGTCGATAACGACCAGTTTGTCCCGATTCCGCTTAATCGTACCATAAGTAATATCATACACATGACCAACCAGGTCATCCCGGCCTTTATCCTGAGTAATAAATGTCCTCAATTTTAAATCCTTCAAAGCAACCTTCTCTACCCTTGGCCTCTCAGAAATTATTTCAATAAGTTTATCTTCGTCCATTTCTTTAATGCACTTTCTGATAACTTCTCTCTTATTGTTTATCATTATATCCTCAATTCCTTTTACCATTCCGTAAAACGCTGTTTCTGAGGTGTTTGGTATAAATGAAAATACTGTGTTACTGATATCGTTGTCGATAGATTTAATCACAGCCGGAACAATTAATCTACCTAGCTCTTTCCTTTCTTTGTATATATCAATATCTGAACCTCGCGAAAAGTAGATCCGCTCAAAGGAACATGATTTTCGAGGCTGGGGTTCAAGAACTTCGATAATATTTATTTCGCCACTTTTCTTTATAATAATTGCATGCCCGGGTGGAACTTCCTTGATCTTATCATAAGTAAGTTTGAAGGCTGTCTGAATAACTGGTCTTTCTGAAGCTATTACTGCAACTTCATCATCGTGATAATAAAAAGCTGGTCTGATTCCCCAGGGATCCCTAATAACAAATGAATCACCATGCCCAAGCATTCCTGCTATCACAAAACCACCATCCCATCTTTTAGCTGCCTCGTTTAGAATTCTAGGTAAATCAATATTTTTTCCAATGAGTGCTGAAATATCAGTATTTGAATAACCCAGACTCTTGTATTTCTCAAAAAGTTCCTGATTTTCCTGATCAAGGAAATGGCCTATCTTTTCAAGAATGGTAACTGTATCTGAATAATCTTTTGGAGACTGACCCAACTCTACCAGAATCTTGAAAAGTTCATCAACATTTGTTAGGTTAAAATTCCCTGCGAGGACCAGGTTCCTGGTTTTCCAGTTATTCTCTCTCATAACCGGATGAACAGCGTCAATATTATTACCTCCAAAGGTACCATACCGTAAATGTCCTAGATATGATTCGGCAACAAATGGAAGATGCAATTTCGCCCAGCTTGCATCATTTATCAGATCAGGATTTCTTTTCTCAAGCTTTAAAAATGGTTTGTAAATCTTTTCAAAGATATCACTTATGGCAGAGGCTTTGGTTGACCGTTGCCTGCTAAAATATTTATGACCAGAGGGCATATCAAACTTCAGACTGACAACACCGGCTCCATCCTGCCCCCTATTACGCTGCTTTTCCATAAGGAGATACAACTTTTGCAGTCCATATTGCCAACTACCATATTTTATTTGATAATGCTCAAGTGGCTTTAGCAACCTGACTAATGCTATACCGCATTTATGTTTTATCTCGTCACTCATCTAATTCAAACTTTTATACTTCCCTAAATCTATTGCTTGCTTTGGAGGAATAAATGCATACGGAAAGTCGCGCTTGATTTGATTAAAAAGCTTTAAAACCTCAGAGCGGGTTCTGCAATCACCCACGTAAACTTTATAATCAGGGGCATCATAATTCAGATATGCTCCTATCTCGGGATAACGTGATAAAAATCTGGATCTTGCACGGTTAGCATCCTGTTTTGCATTATGACCTGATCCACTAAATATCCTGATACGAAAACCCATAACCTCAGGATTATTACTATTATAAATCAGGTGCTTATAATAATTTTCATTGATTCCAAAATCGACTTTAATAACAGAATGATTTCTATATATTGAATCGGCTTGTAAGGATGAAAAAGGATCATTAGGTCTATGATAGCTTTGTCCGAATAGATTAGGGCTTAGAAATAGTATTAATAATGTAAGATATTCTACTCTCATAGGGGGTGACTTTGTGCTGCAAAATTAATGAAAATAAATTATCGTAAGCTATGTACTAAATTTTTATTAATTTTCGGACATGGTAAAAAATATTCAAAATGACAGAAATACTGAGGTGGCTACCGGAATTTTCTCCGTTCTGGCCGGATTGGCTTTAATTTTCACCATAATTACCCGTTTTGAGTTTATTAGTTTTTTTTCAAGTTTAAATGAAGATCTTGAGTATCTTCATGACAATATTCAATTATTAAAAATTAATTCCATAATCTGGTTAATTACCGGGCTAATTATAACGGTTTCTGCCTCAACATTTATTGTCCTTTTAAATCCCTGGCATAAATTATTCTCATGGCTAACAGGATTTTTTATGATACTTGCTGCGGCAATGATTTCTTTATCTGGAATAAAAGGACTTATCGTTATTGAAATATTATTAAATTTTAATAATCTGGAATTTTCTAATCATGAAATTCTTAAGTTAAGCATATTTACACTAGCGCAAGAAAAAGAAATATACATTACAAGTGCATACTCCTTACTTGGTTTTGGATTTTTATCTTTAGGTCTTTTTGCCCTGCGCACAAGAAGCATGACAATATTAACAGGAATAGTCAGCTTAATAACCGGAATAATCCTGCCAGTTTTTACAAGTCTAATTCCTGAAAGCTTACTTGCTGACATAGGACTAGTTGCCGGAAGTATAACTTTTATGGTAATTGGCATGAGAATTTTATTTAACGGCTTAAGTCTTAAAAAGAAATCATTGAAGAAAGCTAAGAAATAATACTAATCCATCCTCAATGTTGAAGTATTAAAGTCATTTCGCAAAGCTTTTGACAATGAATTCGACCATAATCTTGCTGCCGGAAAAAAAGTATTTTCAGATTCTAATAGAGGCAAAAACAAAAAGTATTCAGCTTCAAATTTAACGGATAATGATGGATTTTGGGTGATAGATGGAAATTCCTGGTTGCCCCCCTCCATCCTCCCCCCTAAAAGGTGGAGGCAAGAGTAAACGAAAAACTACTCCATCGCTGCAATTACCTCATCGGTAATTTCGATATTATGAAAAACATTTTGAACGTCCTCATCATCTTCAAATTCTTCAACTATCTTTAGAATTTTGATTGCATCATCCGGAGAAAGATCTTTCGTATCGTTAGAAATTCTCTGTAATTCAGCATTTTCCGGTTCAATTTTCAACTCCTCCAATTTCTTTTGAACATTACCAAAATCTTCCAGGGCAGTCGTTATTATAAATGTCTCATCTTCAATCTGAAAATCTTCCACACCGGCATCGATAATTTCCATCTGGAGATCGTCAGGGTCAATATCTCCTTTGGGAACGGTAATCACTCCTTTTCTGTCAAATAGAAAACTTAATGATCCATTGGTTCCAAGGTTTCCTCCCCTTTTGGTAAAAATAGCCCTGATATTTGAAACAGTACGATTGTTATTATCCGATAAACATTCAATATAAACAGCAATTCCATTTGGTAAGTAGCCTTCAAATGTAATCTCTTGTATATCTGCGCCATCTTTGTCTGCTTTAGAAATTGCCCTTTCAATATTATCTTTGGGCATATTGACACCTTTGGCATTTGCAATGGCAACCCGTAACCTCGGATTGTTTTCAGGATCTGTCCCTCCTTCTTTTACCGCAATACTAACTTCCTTTACAATTCTTGAAAACTCTTTACTTCTTTTCGCATCGGCTGCGCCTTTTTTCCTTTTAATGGTTGACCATTTACTATGACCTGACATTTTGAAAGATTTTATGTGATTTATTAGTACTCTACAAAAATATAAAAAGCTATGAAAAAAGTATGATTTAAAGAAATATTTGCAATACGCATGATATAAAAAAACAATCCATTTGGAACATTATTAATCAATTGCTGTTCTTAATAAACTGTAGTAATTGATATTAATTAACTTTGTACGAAATATAGCTCAATGTATCTCAAAAAATTATATATAGAAACTTATGGTTGCCAGATGAACGTTGCTGACAGTGAGGTGGTTTCTGCTATTCTGCAAAAAGAAAACTACATATTTACCGATAAACCAGAAGATGCCGATCTGATATTAATAAATACATGTTCCATTCGCGATAATGCCGAAATAAGAGTAAAAGGAAGACTGGAAAATCTCAGAGTACACAAAAAGAATAATAAAAATCTAAAAATTGGTGTTCTAGGTTGCATGGCAGAAAGAATTAAGGATAAAATTCTGGAAGACGAGCCTGCGGTTGATATGGTAGTTGGACCTGACGCATATAGGGATCTTCCTAAATTACTGGAAGTTGTCTCAGGGGGAACAAAAGGTGTTAATACCTTACTATCGCTAGAGGAAACTTATGCCGACATTACACCAGTACGCCTTGATGAAAATAATGTTTCTGCTTTCGTATCAATTATGAGGGGCTGCAATAATTTGTGTTCATATTGTGTTGTCCCTTATACCCGTGGAAGAGAAAGAAGTCGCGATCCCGAGACAATTATTCAAGAGGTTGAAGACTTAATTCAAAAAGGTTATAAAGAGGTTACTTTGCTTGGTCAGAATGTAAATTCCTACCATTGGAAAGATGATAATACAGATTTTCCTGACCTACTGGAAAGGGTTTCGCTACTAAGCACTTCAATTAGAGTTAGATATTCCACTTCCCACCCAAAAGATCTTTCGGATAAGTTAGTAAAGATTATGAGCAAACATAAAAACATTTGCAAAAGTGTTCATCTGCCTATACAATCGGGAAGTAATATTGTACTCGAAAAAATGAAACGCAGATATACACGAGAGTCTTATCTTCAAAAAATTTCAGCTATTAGGAAAGCTATGCCGGATGTATCAATATCTACTGATATAATAACCGGATTTTGCGGCGAAACAGAAGAAGATCACAGGAATACTCTGAGTCTCATGCAAGAAGTAGGATATGATTTTTCATATATGTTTAAATATTCGGAAAGACCCGGAACTTTTGCTTCAAAAAATTTTGAAGATGACGTACCGGAAGAAATCAAAACCAGAAGATTGAATGAAATTATTGAACTTCAAAATCGACTTTCATTAGAGAGCAAGCAAAAAGATATTGGAGAAGTCTATGAAGTTCTAATTGAAGGTATCTCTAAAAAGTCATCATCTGAATTATTTGGAAGAACTTCACAGAATAAAGTTGTGGTTTTCCCAAAGATGCATTTTCAAACTGGAGATTATGCATTTGTAAAAATAACTGATTGCACTTCTGCCACTCTTAAAGGCATAGCTGTTTAGCCGCGTTGCTGGGCGCCGCCCTGAGCCTGCCGAAGGGTACTGGTTCCTTGGGAAAAACTAATGATTTATTACACCAGCACACCAGCACATTAGCACATTAGCAAATCAGCACACAAACACGCCGACACATGGAATTAATTATGTAAATTTGTATTAAAGTGAGCCTGTCACTATGCTTTGTCTGGAAATACCTTGAGATCAATACATGATTTCATATAATCTATGCCGTGATGAACAAGAAATTATCCATAGTGCTAATAGTTTTATCTACCGGTATTATGCTTTCGGCTTTTAGGCCTCAACCACCTGAACTTCAAAGCAATCTATTGCTTTCTGTTTTAGCAAAGCTAAAAAATAATTCAGAGTGGTATCCTCAACAAAAAGCTTATTTACATACGGATAAAAACAGATATAATGTCTCTGAAAGAGTTTGGTTTAAGGCTTATGTAGTCAACGCAAGTACTCATTTGCCCGACAGTTTAAGTTCTAATCTTTATGTGGAGCTAATAAATCCAAGCGGATATATCGTTCAAACGAAACTCATTAAACTCCGATATGGTTTTGGCAGAGGAGATATTTCATTTCAGGACACTATTCCTGAAGGAAAATATTTATTACGGGCATATACAAACTGGATGCAGAACGCCGGGGAAGATTTTTATTTTCAAAAGAATCTTTATTTAAAAAATCCTTACTATACAAATTTTGCTACGAGAGAAAATGTACGTAGTGTTAAAAAGTCAATACGAAAATCAAAGAAAAAGGAATCCGATTATAACATAACTTTTCATCCCGAGGGAGGAGATCTGTTATCTGGCATTGAAAACAATGTAGCTTTTAAAGCGATTAATGATTTAGGGAAATCCATAAAGATTCAAGGGGAACTTTTTGATTCAAAAAAAAATCTAATTCTAAGTACTGAAAGCGTGCATGCCGGGATGGGTAGTTTTAAATTTATTCCAAAAGAATCTGAAAAATATATATTTAGGACTAAATCAGGGGGTGAAATAGAAAAGTCATTCAGGCTTCCGGAGTCAATACCATTGGGGGTTAGCATAATCGTTAGTCATATAGGATCCGACAGTGTTAATGTCAAACTCCTAAGCAATATAAAACAGGGGGATTTCCCGCCAAATACAACTTATTATCTATTGGCTCATACTCGAGGGAAAGTCAGATTTACAGGGACTTTTAACTTAACAAACCCTAAAAACATAAGCTTTCCTAAAAAATTGTTCCCTGATGGAATCTGTCACTTAACTCTTTTTAATTACCGGGCTTCTGCCATCAGCGAAAGACTCATTTTTATAAAAAATAGCGATACTCCAATAATAAATGTTTCTGCTTCGGGAAATAAATTCTCAAAAAGACAGGAAGCATCAATTCAGATTTCAATAGATAACTTAAATGGAAATATCACTGATGGGAATTTCTCTTTAGCTGTTATTGGAAAAGATCAGCAACATCTTGATGACAATATCATCAGCAATTTACTTTTGAGTTCTGATATAAAATCTAATATTGAGAATCCCGCATATTATTTCACCGGACCTTATTCAGAGAAAGAAAAAAAACTTGATTTATTGCTAATGACCCAAGGCTGGAAGAGATTCCTTTGGTCGAATGTAATTTTAGATAAAAAAATTCAACCAAAATATAATATTGAAGAAAAAATTGAAATTAGAGGTAGAATAACAAAGGAATTCTTCTTTATTCCACTGGGCGACATATTGGTTAAGCTAACAATTATGGATCAGTTCAATGATGTTTATTCAACCAGGTCAAATCTGGATGGTTACTTCCATTTTTCTAATCTGGACTATCAGGATACTCTTTCAGTAAAAATTGAAGCCCGTAGAAATAATGGCAGAAAGAATCTATTGATACTTGTTGATGGTAAAAAACAGCTGAGGTTAGAAGATTTTGATTATATCACCGAACAATCCCTTCATAAACCGGGAAAGGAAGGCAAATGGATTACCCAAAACTTAGAAGAAGATCTGGAAAAAGATGACCCCCTTTATGAAGAAAACAACCGAGACTACCAAATTTATCAGGAACCCAGTAATGTTATTAAAGTTGACGAAAACATGCATCAATACCAGAATGTAGCTCAAATTCTTCAGGGTAGGATTCCCGGAGTTGCAGTAAATGGAACAGACATTAATATTCGTGGAATTAATAGTTTTTTGGGAAGTCAAGAGCCTTTATTTGTAGTGGACGGCATTCCAGTTGATGCCAGCACTGCCATGGCTGTTTCTCCTTATGACATCGATAGAATTGAAGTGCTAAAGGGTCCTGCTGCATCAATTTACGGATCGCGTGGCGGAAATGGTGTAATACTAATATATACTAAAAGAGGTAAGTATATGATTAAAGGTGTTCTGGAGTTTGATATTTTAGCATATAATACGCCAACTGAATTCTACTCTCCAAAATATGAATTAAGGTCTGACGAACAATATATTGATGATCGATCAACTCTGTTATGGATACCCGATTTAAAGTTAGATAAGAATGGAAATTCCACCATAAACTTCTATACTTCCGACCTACCAGGTGAATATTTAATAATAACTGAAGGTATTGATTTCAAAGGTAACCCTATTTCAAGTGTAAAGAATATCTATGTGGAGTAAAGATTGTTTTAGAAAAAAGAAGCCCAGAGGGTTATAAAAATTCTTTGGTTATTAGAAACGGTTTTATTCAACCTCCAATAAAAGAGATTCCCCAACCACATCCATTACACTGGTGGTCAATCTTTCCCGCACATCAAGAAGATTAAATAACTCGACCACCTCCTGACTTGGATTGCATAAAATAAACTCTGAAGAATTCTTACAAGCTAACTCTCCTATTCCAATTAACATTCCAAATCCGGTACTGTCAATAAATATTATGTTTTGAATATCAAATAGGATTCTGCTTCCGGGAATTTCAACCAATTTTTTTAATTGTTCTCCTATTTGGTCAGAAAACAAGATATTAATTTTATTGAGTTGAAATAAACTAAGAATAATATCTTGTCCTTCTTTCCTGATTTTAATCATAATATTTAATGTCCTTTAAAATTTGTCGAAAAATAGAAGGTTAAAAAGAGAATATATATTAAATAGGTGTTAAATTATTAACATTTATTAGGATTTATTCACGATGAGGTGGATTGTTTTAAAATAGGAGGTTTAAAAAAATATTAAACCAAAGGTGTGATGTTAAAAATAAACCAATAACTTAAAGTCTGGAACATTATATTAAGGACTAAAGTTTTAAAAAAAATGGATAATAATTCTAAATTTCTTGTTATTTTAGTAAAAAAACTCGAATTTGTAAGGAAATAAGGTTTTATGTTACTGTATTGAAAAAAGAAAGCTCATTTACCTGAGAAGATATTTTTTCTACTTAAGGAATGCCTTTATTCCTATTACCGTTTGCAATCTCAATAATAGAGACGAATTGCAAAAAATGATCAGGGAAGTATTTTGTTAATGGATGATTGAATCGAGAGTCACTGACTTTAATTATGTTAAGATAACTCAGACAATTAAACTAAACAAGATTAATATTAATCCTAAAACCAAATCAGATTATGAAAAGAATCCTTGAAAAACTGTACTTCCCAAGAGGGAGTATGGTTAAAACTCTGCATAAGATGAAAGGACTGACCATTTTGGCGCTTTTATTATTTGCTGTTTTAACAGCAGGTTACTCTCAAAATGCTACACAACAGCCTGAAAAGACAATCTCAGGAACTGTTACCGATATAAACGGTGAACCAATCACGGGAGTTACGGTTATCGTAAAAGGAACATCTATTGGTACAATTACGGATATTACCGGAAAATTCCAGTTAAAGATTCCTGAAAATGCCGAAGCTTTACAGTTTTCATTTATTGGGATGAAAACCCAGGAGCTGGCTGTTGCAGATCGATTGATTTTTGAACTGACAATGGAGGAAGAAACCACTGGGATTGATGAAGTTATTGTAGTGGGTTATGGAACTCAGAAGAAGAGTGATATAACAGGAACGGTTGCCTCATTGGGCAGGGAACGTCTGGAAATGTTCCCCAATCTTAATATTGCTCAAGCAATTCAGGGGGCAATTCCGGGAGTAATGATTCAGACTTCTTCAGCAGGCTCTGCGCCCTCTCAAGCTATTCTGATAAGAGGTCGCAACTCAATTAAAGCAAGTAATGAACCCTTAATTGTTCTTGATGGGATACCCTATGAAGGAGAACTTGGGGATATCAATCCCAATGACGTTGAGTCCATAGAAATACTTAAAGATGCCTCAGCTGCAGCAATTTATGGATCAAGGGGCGCTAATGGTGTAATTCTTATTACATCCAAAGAAGGGAATCAAGGTGCACCTGTAATATCCTATGATGGTAAATATTCTCTCCAGGATTATGTCAACGTTCCTGATATGATGAACGGGGAAGAGTTCTATGAATTTAAATTGGAACGTGAACCCGGCTCTTTTACAACATCCGAACAGGAGGTGTATGACGCAGGTGAGTGGGTTGACTGGGTTGACCTTGCTACCCGGCAGGGCTATAGCCAGGAGCACAATCTTTCTGTTTCGGGAGGTACTGACAAAACCACTTATTATGTTGCCGGGAGCATCCTTGATGTTCAGGGAATACAAGTGAACGATGATTATTTGCGTTTTACAAACCGAATAAATATTGAAATTAATATTACGGACTGGTTGACATTAGGGACACGAACGCAACTGTCCTTTGACGATATGAGCGGCGAGTCACTGGAGTCAGGCCCATATAGAATGAATCCTCTTTCCAGACCATACGATGAGAATGGCAATTTAACCATTTATCCATGGCCGGAAGATGTCTATTTCGCCAATCCCCTTGAACCTACTCTGTGGGACGATATGAATAAATCTTATCAGGCATTGACAAATAATTACGCAATTATTGACTTCCCCTTTATAAAAGGTCTTAGTTACAGACTTAATTCGGGTATAAGAGTAAGGCTTCGTGATGAAGCTACTTATAAGGGACGCGATGGGAAAGACGGATACGAAAAACTGGGTGAATCAAGTACAGATCGTACCCTTTGGAACAACAAAGTTCTGGAAAATATTCTTTCCTACAATAGAGAATTCGGAAAACACAATATTTTTGCAACGGCTCTGTACAGCTTTGAAAATAATAAAAGATCCCGAAACGGAGTGGACGCAGAAGGATTTCCGAATGATTTCCTTTCATGGTATGCTGCACCACAAGCCAATATATCAACTCCAGGTTACTCGGTTAATGAATCGGTTCTGGTATCTCAGATGATTCGGATGAACTACGCATACGACAGCCGTTATCTTTTAACATTGACAGGCCGGAGGGATGGTTTTTCAGGATTTGGAGCTGAGACCAAATGGGGCATATTCCCTTCTGTTGCCCTTGGCTGGAATCTGGCAAACGAAGAATTTTTCCCATTAAAGGATCTGTTCAGCTCGCTGAAGGTAAGAGCCTCCCTGGGACAGAATGGGAACCAGGCTGTTGGACCCTATGAAACCATCACGAGGTTGGGTTCTGCTGACTGGATCACCCATCAAGCCACGACCTTAGTCGGGTATATGCCAAGCACGATCGGAATGGATGATCTTGGCTGGGAATCGTCAAAGACCATAAACGTAGGTCTGGATGTGGGTATTCTTAATAACAGGATTACAGGTGATCTTAATCTTTATAAGACAAACACAACAGCTTTACTGTTGGACAGAACCATTTCACCTGTGCATGGAATTACCTCAATAACCCAGAATATAGGTGAAACGGAGAACAAGGGGATTGAGTTAACAATCAATTCAAGAAATATTGTAACACCAAGTTTTACCTGGACCATGTCAGGTAATATGGCCATTGTAAAAAATGAAATTCTTTCACTGTACGGATTCATTGATGAGGAAGACAATGAAGTTGACGATATTGCCAACAAATGGTTTATTGGCCAACCTATCCGGGTTAATTATGATTACGTAATAGATGGCGTATGGCAAGAGGAAGAAGCCGATGAAGCAGCCTTATGGGGATCCCAACCAGGATTTGTAAAAATCAGGGATGTTAATGGCGATACCCTGCTTACTGCAGAAGACAGACAAATAGTAGGACAGTTGGATCCCAAACTAATATGGGGATTATCTAACACATTCTCCTTTAAAAATTTCAAGCTTAACGTCTTTCTGCACGGAGTTCATGGTGTAACCAAAGACAATGAATATATGCAGGATGATGTATATCCCTCCGTTCGACGTAACACCATCAATAAAAACCGGTGGACAGTTGATAATCCCACAAACGATTTTTATATGAATCATATAAATGCACACAGGATGGCAGGAGTGAGTGCAGAGGAGGATATGTTTTTCGAGAACGCAAGTTTTGTCCGCATTAAAGATGTTTCTCTATCCTATGATTTCCCGGCAAGCATGATTAATAAAGTTGGCCTGGGACAGTTAAGGTTATATGTTACAGGACGTAATCTGTATACATTCACTGAATGGAATGGCTTGGATCCGGAACTGGACGATCAAAGGTTCATCCCGCTGGAAAGACAGATTGTTTTTGGACTGAAACTGGGATTCTGAAACATGATTATGTTAACAACTAAAAAGATATACAGTTATGAAAACAAAATTATTATATAAAATAGCATTTCTAACAGCCTATATTTTTATGGCAGGTTGCTCGGAAGAATGGCTTGATGAAAGGCCACCTCATCTGATATCAACTGAATCGCTTTATACAAGCCTTGCAGGTTTTGAAACCGGCCTGAATGGTATGTATGTGCTAGCGAGACAGGAAAAGGAAGGAGAAGAAGATGAAAGATCATACGGAGGATCCAACCAACTAAGATACGAATTGTCCGCTACAGGAACTGACGTTTTGTGTGCCAACAGGTTGGACAGATTTTCAAATTTAGCTACTTATTGGGGAGAAATCAATAGCCCTGAAAACCCACACCTCCAATCTCATTTTATCTGGCTCTATCGGGTCATTAATTCAGCCAACACCATAATCAATAATGCTGAGAGTAGAACCGATGTTGACTGGAGAGGATATGGTGTCCCGGAGGAGGAGAACAAAAACCGGGTAATCGGTGAAGCAAAAGCCGTAAGAGCATGGGCATATCGCCACCTTACTTTCATGTGGGGAGATGTTCCCTTAAGCCGTCAGGAATCACTTGGCTCAACGATACGTACAGATTGGGCAAGAACCCCGGTTGAGGAAGTCAGATTGCAAATGATCTCGGATCTGTTATTCGCCGAAAAGTCAGTTCCGGTTGAACCACTTGTAAGAGGAAAAATCACCAAAGGGGCTGTTCAGCATTACCTTGCGGAGTTGTATCTCGTTCTGGATAAACCGGACAGCGCTTTGTACTGGGCAGATAAGGTCATCGACACACCGCAGTATAGCCTTATTACCGAACGATTTGGGGTTAACTCATCGAACGATGGAACGCCTTTTGCCGATATGTTTCTTGATGGCAATGCTAACCGCGACCAAGGCAATATCGAAGCCCTATGGGTATGGCAATGGGGATATTATCCTGGCGGAGGCAGAAATATTATGCGTCGCTGGACCGGATCAGAATATAATAAAATTACTGTTGGCGGTAAATCGGGTGTATTGACCTATACCGTTGAAAGGGGAGGAAGACCACAAGCCCGTTTTTCCATGACGAAATTTGCCCTGGATTTGTATGAGTCTCAGGATGATAGATTTGCAGATAATATTGTGAGAAAATATTTCACTTTAAAGGATGAATCACAAAACGCCCCCTGGGCGGCCGACAAGTTGCCTGATTCAACCTGGCATTATGGTGATACGATTTGGCTGAACTGGGATAGGGAGATAGAATTAAGTCCAAGTTTTCAACCTTATCTTGATTGGCCCTATTCAAGTAAATTCGATCATTCGGATCCGATCAATCCCACTTCAACCGAATCCAATAAAGACGCGCCCTATCTCAGGCTTGCAGAGACTTACCTGATTAAGGCTGAAGCGGAACTTTTGCTTGGCAAGACTGGCTCCGCAGCCAATACCATTAATGTGCTTAGAAATAGAGCAAATGCATCTGACATTACCGCGGGAGAAGTTGATATTGACTTTATCCTTGATGAAAGATCCCGTGAACTAATATTCGAGGAACACCGTCGCTATACCCTTCTGAGGACAGGTAAATGGCTTGAGAGAACCAGACTCCACAACAAAAACGGAGGGCAAAATATTTCCGAAAGAGACGTTCTTTTTCCCATACCTCAGACTGTGATTGATGCTAACCTGACTTCCCCGATGCTTCAAAATCCGGGATGGGATTGAAACTAAAGAAATAACATTAGTTCAAATCAGAAATAAAAGCTTAGTTTAAGTTAGCTTAAACAGATTAATTACTTTACCTACCTATATTTTTCAAGGGGTAGGTAAAGTTTTTTTTGAACATAGCTTTCGGGTGGTAAGTTCATTTGAAGCCTATGCATTTGAAAATAAAACTTATCCATTTCTTGCTCTTTGTCTGCTCAAATCAATAACTGAATGCTTGCAATATTGCTTTTATCAATTCATATCTATTAATTCACTAAAAATAAATCAATCTATATAATTTCTTTTATCTTTGTTTTCAACAGAAATATATATTATAGACCAATAAATATGAGAAAGATAATAAGCTTTTTGCTGTTTGTGTTCTTATCACTAGGATTTGCTAAGGCAGATGAAGGAATGTGGGTTTTAATAATGCTACAGAGTCAGGATTTTGAAAAAATGCAGGAGCTCGGGCTGGAATTAAATCAGGAAGAAATCTTCAGTTTTAATCAATCAAGTTTAAAAGATGCTGTTGGGGCTCTCGATGGAGGATCGTGTACAGCTGAATTAGTTTCTCCCGATGGATTATTATTAACCAATCATCATTGTGGTTATGGCGAAATTCAGAACCACAGTAGTGTCGAACATAATTATATAAAAAACGGTTTTTGGGCAATGACTCGTGAGGACGAGCTGCCAAATGAAGGTAAAACAATCACTTTCGTTGTGAAAATTGAGGATGTTACCGAAAAGATCTTACCCTATCTAAGTGATGATTTGGTTGGTCATGTCAGAGAAGATAGTCTTAATGCACTTTCAGCAGAAATTATTCAAAATGCAACAGATGGAACGCACTATGAAGCAAATGTCCGTAGTTTCTTCAATGGAAACCAGTATATTCTTTTTGTAAATGAAACTTATAGAGATGTAAGATTAGTAGGTGCGCCACCCGAGTCTATTGGAAAATTTGGACACGATTCTGATAATTGGATGTGGCCACGCCAGACTGGCGATTTTTCTATGTTCAGGGTTTATACTGATTCAGCCGGAAACCCAGCTGATTATTCAGTCAATAATATCCCCTTAAAATCAAAACATTTCTTACCGATATCCCTCAATGGTTATGAAAAAGATGACTTTGCTATGGTTATGGGATTCCCTGGATCTACAGACCGTTACATGACTTCCTGGGAAGTTGATGAGTTATTGGACATTACTCATCCTAACAGAATAAAAATCAGAGGCATAAAGCAGGGCATAATGATGGAAGATATGCTCAGCAGCGAAGAAATAAACATAAAATATGCAGCAAAATATTCCCGCTCAAGTAATTATTGGAAATATTCTATCGGACAAACAAATGGACTGAACAATCTTGGCGTTGTTGAGAGAAAAAGGGACCTTGAGGCTGACTTTCTTGATTGGGTAAGTAAAAATAATAAGGAAAAATACACTAATACTTTTGACCTTATTCAAAGAGGAATTAAACAGAGAAAAGTTCTTGTTCATTCAAGTCAATATCTGATTGAATGTATGTATTCGGGTATGGAAACTGTTCAACTTGGGAATTCTATTCGTTTCCTTTATCAGGAAATAAGCTCAGAAAATCCTGATGAAGAAAGAGTGGAAATGATGAAAGAATATGCTCGAAATGCTGCACTGGAATTCTTCAAGGATTACAATCTCGCTACCGATAAAAAAATCACCAAAGCTATGCTTCAGCTAATGCTTGAAAATGTTGATGAAGAATATCTACCTGTAAGTGTCAGAGAGATTAATGCTAAATACAAAGGAAACATAGATAAATTCGTAGAAAAGTATTTCAAAAAATCCGTCCTGCCATATCAGGATAAGATTATGGCAATGATCGATAACGCTAATGCAAAATCAATGTCATCTGATCTGGGCATTCAAATGACTTTTGCATTTTTTGAAACATATATGGGACTTAATGCTATGCAGACAATAGGCAACCAACTTGTAGAACAAGGAGCGCGTTTATGGATGGCAGGTCTGATGGAAATGCAAAATGACAGAATCTTCTATCCTGATGCTAATTCAACTCTTCGTTTGACCTATGGAACAGTTGGTGATTATAAACCTAAAGATGCCGTTTATTATTCTTACTTCACTACTTTAAAAGGTGTTATGGAGAAAGAGGATCCAACTAATCCTGAGTTTATAGTAAGTAATAGATTAAAAGAGCTTTACGATGCTAAAGATTATGGTCGCTATGGAAAAGATGGAGTCTTAAATGTATGCTTCACTACAGATAATGATATAACCGGAGGAAACTCTGGCAGTCCTGTCATCAATGGGAAAGGAGAGCTTATTGGTATTGCTTTCGACGGGAATTGGGAAGCTATGAGCGGTGATGTTGCTTTTGAAACTGAGTTGCAAAAGTGTATTAATGTTGATATACGCTATGTTTTATTTGTCATAGATAAATATGCCGGCGCTAGTCATCTTATAGATGAAATGAAAGTCATTAATTAATTTGGACCCATGGGTTATTAGTTTTACTGATGACTCTTCGGTTTTTGCAAAAAGTTTGGAACCTGTTATTACTATATATACCGATGGAGGAGCAAGCGGAAATCCCGGACCTGGTGGATTAGGTGTTGTTATGATGTTGGGTAAACATCGCAAGGAAATTTCTGAAGGAT
>JAGLSB010000849.1 GCA_023135955.1 Bacteroidales bacterium
TCTATAGACCTCCGAGGTTTAAAAGAAATTTGTTCCCCAAATACACATAAATTTCATCCCAAATTCTTCTCCAGAAAATACTCAACAGCCTTATATTTCATTTCAACCTCAATCAATAACTTCTTATTTATATTCGGTCTAATATAGGACTTATACCTACCTGTAAAAAAGAACATTATAAATATTGAATTATATTTTTGAGTGTATTTTTATTTTTTTCCTGAAGAAAATTCATATTAGGAGAATACCTGCTTTTATACCTTTTTTCAGACATTGTTTAATGAATTTTTTATCGAAAATGTTCACAATCACTACTGATTGAAGAGACACAAGAAGAGCTTGACAATAAACACACAAATAGAAAATATGAATATAGGGCCAACGTCTCGTTGTCAATGGGATTTATGAAATATAGAATTATAGATATTCTATCGAAAAAGCAGCCTCAAAAGGCACTAAAAGAATTAGGGTACTATTATTTATAAATCCACAGCCTGAACGAAAAGAGCGTTCATTTGTAAGTATAGCAGGCAAGTACAGACGATGAACAAAGCCTCCAATGTTTAAAAACAAAAATATAAATGTCTGATTAATTGGCAATTACAGCTTAGCTTAATGATATTGAACTCGCGCTAGTAAGGGGCTTAGGATTTTAATACAATTTGTGATGTGTTAATGCAAAATTCCACTTTAAACAGGTTGAAAAATTAAAGGCTATGGAGCTAATTATTATATTATTTGTCAAAGTATTGTAAGTTGTTTTCTTGATGAGAAACTATTCTTTATGCTGAAGAACTCTTGAGACTTGATTTATTTCTCATTCTGAAATTTATGGGCGTACAATTAAATTCCTTTTTGAAGCATTTTGTAAAATAGTTACTGTCTGTAAAGCCTGATTCAATAGCAACTTCAGAGATTGGAGTTTCGGTTTTGCGTAGCAGTTTTCGGGCGTTTTGTAACCTAATATGGTTAATGTATTGGAAGAGAGTTAGCCCAACAGCTTTCTTAAAGATTCTTTGAAAATTTCTGGAACTCATAAAAGTCATCTCAGAAATTTCATCAAGGTAAATTTTTTCGACAAAATTATTTTCAAGGTAATCAATTACTTTCCCTATACGCACAAGGCTTTTCGCTTCAGTTGATTCCAGCATTGAGTAGTGCCTGGATAAAAGTATAATTAGTTCTTCAAATTTATTCTGCAACAGACAATGATAACCTTCTAGTTTATTTTCCTGTTCCTGGATCATTGAGTTAAGAATAAACTCCAGCTTAGCAAGCTCTGACCGGTTTAAGTGCAACTTATTCTTGAAATGGTATTGTGCACGGTAATTTGATTCAAGGATAAAGAGAGCATTGTACCCTTCAAGTTTTTGGATAAACGATGAAATGAGTTTCTTCTCGCTCTGGGGATCAAACATAACATTTACGATTTCAATACCAGAAGCATCTTTAAAAAAATGTCGCTGATTACCTTGAAGTGCAAATACATCACCTGCAGAAACCAGGTATTCGTTTTGTTCAATAACCTGTATACCTTTTCCTTTTACTATAAATACTAGTTCGTGAAAATCGTGAAAGTGCTCAACTTCGGTTAGATCGAACTTGTGGGAGATATTTGCTCTCTTTTCAATACGACATATGTTCATAGGAAAACCATCATCTTCAAAATAATGTGCGCCGAGAGCTTTTACAACCATAATTAGAATGTGTGCTTTGAATGTAAAAATAGTAAATATGGTTTATCCCGAAAATAAAACACACTTTTAAATGAATTGTTGTGTTGTTTAATACTTTATGGAAGTAATTAATTATCCTATTTCCACTTATACTCCTTCTTTACATAGGGGATTAAAATAATTGAAAAATGAAAATACCCGCCAGAACATACTGACGGGTGTTTATATAGTAAAAGTTAATATTAAATATACATGTTAATTAGAGCCTCATATAGCTCCTGTTTTCCGCTTACCATATTTGGTTCACCGGCTGTTTTAGCAATAGTCCTTAGATCTTCTAATGATAATTTTCCGTTTACAAATTCGGCTCCTTTTCCTGAGTTAAAAGAAGCATAGCGATCTGCTTTCATTTTTCTATAATCGCTGTTGTTTAAAATATCATCAGCAATAATTAATGATCGGGCAAACATATCCATTCCCGATATGTGAGCAATAAATATATCTTCTAAATCAGTGGAGTTTCTGCGTGTTTTGGCATCAAAATTAATACCTCCCCCTTGCAATCCACCAGCTTCAAGGATAACCATTAATGCCTGAACGGTTTCATAAATATTTGTTGGAAACTCATCGGTATCCCATCCATTTTGATAATCCCCTTTATTAGCATCAATACTACCCAGCATGCCGGCATCAGCAGCACACTGTAATTCATGTTCAAAAGTGTGTTGTGCCAGGGTAGCATGGTTTACTTCAATATTTAACTTGAAATCTTTATCTAATCTATAATGGCGTAAAAATCCTATTACAGTTTCCGCATCAACATCATATTGATGCTTAGATGGCTCCATTGGTTTTGGTTCAATAAAGAAGTTTCCGGCAAACCCATTTTTTCGTCCATAATCACGGGCCATGGTAAGAAAACGGGCCATGTTTTCTTTTTCTTGTTTCATGTTCGTGTTCAATAACGACATGTAGCCTTCGCGACCACCCCAGAAAACATAGTTTTCGCCACCTAAAGCAATTGTGGTATCCAATGCATTCTTTACTTGCGTTCCTGCATTTGCAATTACGTTAAAATCGGGATTTGTAGATGCACCATTCATGTAGCGAGCATTTGAGAATACGTTTGCTGTACCCCAAAGTAATTTCACACCTGTTTCTTTCTGATACTGTTGGGCTATTGGAATTATTTTTTCCAGACGTTCTTCGATTTCAAAAACCGAACCATCACCAACTACATCTGTGTCATGGAAACAATAATAAGAAGCTCCAATTTTTGTAAAGAATTCGAATGCAGCTTCCATTTTCGCTTTAGCTACATCCATGGCACTTTTACCATTGCTCCATTCAAATACTTTTGTGCCCGGACCAAATGGGTCGCCACCTTCGCCACAGAAGGTGTGCCAATAAGCAATAGCGAAGCGTAAATGTTCTTTCATTGACTTGCCGCCAACAATTCTGTTCTCATCATAATAACGAAATGCCATCGGATTTCTTGATTCAACACCTTCGAATTGAATTTTATTGATTCCTTTAAAATATTTATCCATGTTATTAAATTTTATTGATTTGCTGTTATTTAAAATTTTTAGATAATACTATTCGTTAGTTTTTCTTTCCATGTTTGATATGCCTTCTTGTAGATTTTCTGATCATTTGGCGAAATTTTTATTTCGTCAACTTTTTTGAGTTTTTCAAAAGCAATATCGAATGATTTATATAATCCTGAGCCTATGCCTGCGCCTCTTGCAGCACCAATAGATCCATCGGTATCATATAATTCTATTGTAGCTCCTGATACTCCTGCGAGTGTGTTTCTAAATATTGGACTCAGAAACATATTTGCTTTGCCGGCCTTTATGACCTTTGCATTTATACCTGTATTTTGCATAATTTCCATTCCATAAACAAAAGAGAAAACTATTCCTTCCTGTGCGGCTCTTAGCATATGAGCTCTTGAATGAACATTGAAGTTTAATCCGGCTAATTGAGCACTTGTTTCTTTGTTTTCAAGTACTCTTTCAGCTCCGTTTCCAAAAGGATAAAAGAGGAGGCCTTTTGAACCTATAGGTGCTTTTTCTGCCTCAGAATTCATTTCATCATAACTTAACTGGCTTGCTACATTTTTTCTCAGCCAGGAGTTTAAAATTCCGGTTGAATTAATACAAAGAAGCACTCCAAGGCGTTGCTGAGTTAAAGTGTTGTTTACATGCAAAAATGTATTTACTCTTGATTTTGAATCGTACTTCACCTGATCGGTAATGCCATAGACGACACCTGATGTTCCTGCTGTTGCGGCTATTTCTCCGGGATTTAAAACATTTAGTGAAAAAGCGTTGTTTGGTTGATCACCAGCCCGGTATGCAACAGGTATGCCTGATGGTATACCAAATTCTCTTGCTGCTTTTGTTGTTACCAATCCCTGAATAGAAAAAGTAGGTACAACCGGAGGGA
>JAGLSB010000085.1 GCA_023135955.1 Bacteroidales bacterium
AGGTTGGAGGGCCTGATGGTAATATTGGTGGCTTCACTGCCCGTCAGGTAATTAATGCAATTCGTGACAGAGCCGGTATTACTTTAGCAGATTATGTTAACGGACTTAGCAAAGGCCAAATGACAGATTTGATTAAAAATGAACGTAGAATTGAAATGTGTTTTGAGAAACAACGTTTCTGGGATTTGAGGAGATGGAAAATGACTAACGAAATGAAGCTACCAGTTAACGGTGTACAAGTTTCATCCGATGGTACAAATTATTCATATGTTACTGTTGAGAACCGTAATTACCAGGACTATCAGATTTATGGACCAATTCCTTATCAAGAAACTCAGAAATATGAAATGGTACAAAATCAAGGTTGGTAATTATCAGATTTTTGAGGTAGTAATATAATTTGCAATTGCAAGAATCGATGGAATAGATTCTTCAAGTTATTTAAAAAAAAAGAAAAATGAAGAAAACAATATCAATACTAATTGCTGGAATTGTCGCATTTGGCTGTTCAAACATGGATATCGAGTTTGATGATTTCGACTATCAAAGTATATATTTCCCTTATCAAACTCCCGTTCGCACGATAATCCTGGGAGATGAGTCGATTGGTGACAACACCATTGACCTTGAGCATGCTTTTAGCATAGGAGTTTCATTGGGCGGTGCTTATGAAAATAATAAAAACAGGATTGTTAGCGTTGAATATGCACCGGAGCTAGGTGAAAATATAAAATACCTCAACGATAAAGATACACTGGGACTGGAAGTTTTACCTGCTGCATATTATGAGGCAGTTTTCGACCAAATTATAATTCCTTCTGGTGAGTTCTCAGGAAAGATGAGAGTTGATCTTAAAGATGCTTTTTTTAATGACCCTCTGTCAGCAACTACTCATTATGTAATTCCTACTCGTATTACTGATGCCGCCGAAGATAGTGTTCTTAGTGGCGATCCTAACGATTTCGTGGATGATCCTGATCCTCGTATTGATGAAGATTGGGATATTGTTCCAAAAGATTACACTTTGTTCGGTATTAAATACATTAATGAAACTCATGGAATGTATTTGCTTCGTGGATCAAGAATAAATTCTTCCACAGGTGAGGAAGTTACTTATTCTGAAAGATTTCTTGTTGACAACAACATGACTAAGTTGTCAACATTATCTTTAACAGAGAATGTTATGGATGTTGTAGGTGGAACATTTACGGGTAATTTTTATACTATATTGTTAACTTTCAATAAGGATAACAAAACAGTTACGGTTTCATCTGTCGATGCAAGTACTGCTGTAGTATCCGGAACTGGTGTTTATTATACAAAGGATGATAGTGAAGCTGAAAGTTTTAATGGTTCCAAACACAGAACAATTTATCTGGATTATACAGTATTTTCAAGTGGTAAAGACTATTATATAAAAGATTCATTGGTTTTTGCTGATACTGATGTCATGTTTGAAGAATTCAATGTTCTTGTTGTTGATCCATAAGAAAATAGTTTGAAAAGAATTTATTTGTAAGACATCAACCACATTTGCTTTCTAAGAGTTTCTTAGCAAGTTATCATACTGCAAAAGTAAATTCATGAGAAAAACCGAACTAAATTTGTTTTCCCATAAAAATTTGAACTATAAGGGCATAAGGCTGAAAGAGTTCTGGAAGTTATAGGATCTTTCGTTTAGACTAGATTGCTTCAGTCGTCCTTGCAATGAACCAGACTTTCCAAAAGTAA
>JAGLSB010000850.1 GCA_023135955.1 Bacteroidales bacterium
AATGCAAAGATAGTAATATTCTGTAAATCATCTATTTCGGCAATAGAGGTTTGAGCATCGAAGGTATGGATGAAGAAGCGGCCGGTTCCGGAGGTATTGGCTTCAAGAGTCACAGAATATTTTGAATCTGGTGCTTTCAAATCCGTAAAAGTGCCTAATTCACGATCCTCCAAAATGACGAGACATTCTTCAGGAAGATTCATAATTTCTGTAGAAAATGTGAGCATTCCACCATTGGAGAAATCAATTCCCACTGGGATTGTTAAATTTTCAAAATTGGAATTTGGTAAAGATTGTGTAATAAAATCTATACCAATATCATCAATAAGTTTAGTGTAAATATTAAAAGCTTTGCTTCGTTTTATTATCCCTAAATCTTTTCCACGATCGAGTCCGGTAGTTGCATTTTCTCTAAAATAGATTTTAGTTTTTGAGACCTTCTCACCATTATTAATATTTAAGTGTATTATTGAATAATTTTCTTCTGAGGCAGATTTTTTATAAAAAGCATCTGTGCTATGAGCTTGCATTGCTGTAGTAAAACTAATATTTCCACCATCGGAATCTGCTTTTAAAAGAAATCCCTGACAACTTTGAATATAATCTTGTCCGTTAGTGTCATAGTTTGGTTCATATTGATTGGAACCTGGATTATATGTGTAAATTGCATTAAAACTAGCATCAATTGCACTTGTATTTGCATCAATAAATGCGTCTACAGTCAGAGCGGAAGTGTATGGATTTCCTACAGCATTTATCCCTTTGTTTGTATTTACAATTGAAATAAGACTTGTTTTATTTCCGAAATTTGGAGCACCAGTAAAACTAAGAGTAGTTGCACCTGGATCACTTACACCTGTTAAATATCCTATACCGGGAGACATATTCCCTGAGGGAGACGTACTAGTTACCCAACTATTTGTAGTTTCATTAAAATATGCTAAAGCAACATGAGAGGAAGTATTGTGAACATCAATTGTATTCTCAGCTTCCAGGTCATCCATAGTATAATCCGAATGAGGTGCTGAAATTAAGTGCCATGCATCTTCGGTTACAAGACGTTGAACTTCAATGGTTGAGGCGCCGGTACCTGAAACAGTTCCTAAAGAAATTAATGATGCGCCAGATTCAAATACATTATTACTTGCGGAACTAATTGAAAGAGTGCCTCCACTTGGTATTGTTACAGAACTACCAGTTTTTACTGTAAAATCTCCTGAAACTGTAGTAGTGCCAGATGATTCTAAAGTTTTTAATCCTGTTCCGGAAAGAATAAGGTTATTATAGGGTTCACCAGAAAGATTCGAAATTGTTTGAGCACCATTTGATGAATATTTAATGGTTCCGCCGAAAGTACATGAGCCGAAGGTTGGAGCAGTATTATACCAGTTACCTGTTTTAAAATTATCGAATAAACCGGTTGATCCAATATTTATTATATCAGCATCCATATTGGAAGTCGAAATTAATGAACCATTAATATTTAACGTTCCATTCGATACTTTACCCATTCCAGATATATTATAAAATATCCCGTTAATATCAATTGTTCCTCCCATAAAAAAAAGTCCATAATCATTATTGAAAAGAGAATCTCCATTTAGAATGGTTATTTGCTTTGTAACAAGATTTTGTGGATCAATAGTAGTATCTCTCCATTCTTCTAAATCTGCTCGATAATATTGCCATACAGAATCAGATGACCAATGTCCGGAGTTCCTTGTTTGCCAATCTCCTTCATTAGGTTGTCCTAAGACACTTCCCCAAAACACCCCTAAAACACTCGCCAATAAAACAAATTTCTTCATGCCCAAATTTTTTTTAAGTAAATATCCAAATCAATTTACCCATTGCAGATAATTATTTCCCAAAACACAATATACGCTAAAAGTTTAATTGTTTAGCGGTTCAAATGTTTAAAGTCCATCCTATATTAGACAAACTTTTCCATCACTTGGTTGCACAAAAACAAGGGTGTAATTACTCACTCCCTGATGAACCCTTTCCGTACTTAATGACAAAGATATTAATACTTTACTGTTTTATAAAGATTGGGTGGGTTTTTTTTAATATGCAAGAGCGAGCGGAGCGAGCAGCTCACTTCGTTCGCTGGGGAGATACTCGCTTTGCTCGCATGGGAGATGTTCACTGCGTTCACTT
>JAGLSB010000851.1 GCA_023135955.1 Bacteroidales bacterium
GTTAGTTAGTTAGTTAAAGTGTCACCTGAGGAGGTGGCACTTTTTTTATATCACATTTTAAGCTATAAAAATAATAATCGTCTAATTTATATGCTCTACTTATATATCTTTGCAATCTGAAATATTAGAAAAAGAAACTATGAAAATTGATGATATACTTTTTAAATCCGTTTTAGATGCATGTAAAGAACTTTATGATCAAACTCCCAATGAGAATCTAATACAATTACAAAAAACAAGAAAAGACTTTACGGGAGATTATACACTTGTAGTTTTTCCTCTTGTTAAAATGGCGCGAAAATCTCCTGAGAATACTGCTGAAGAAATCGGAAATTATCTTCAGAACTTACTTGCTGAAATAGAGAGTTACAATGTTATCAAAGGTTTTCTGAATTTTACTATTACTCCTGAATATTGGAATAATTTTCTTTTTGAAATCGGTGCAGAAAAAAATTATGGAATTAACCCGATTGATAAAGGAAAGCCATCGGTAATGGTCGAATTTTCCTCTCCAAATACAAATAAGCCCTTACACCTTGGCCATATTCGCAATAACTTATTGGGTTACTCCATTTCAAATATACTTGAAGCTTCGGGGAGAAAAGTCATTAAGGTAAATCTGGTGAACGACAGAGGTATTCATATCTGTAAATCTATGCTTGCATGGCAAAAAGCAGGAAAGAATGAAACACCTTCCGAAGATAAAAAGGGTGATAAACTAGTGGGTGAATATTATGTAGCTTTCGATAAAGCTTATAAAGCTGAACTTGCAGAACTTGAGAAAAAAGGTTTAAGTAAAGAAGAGGCGGAAAAAAAGAGTCCTTTAATGCTCGAGACTCGTGAAATGCTCAGGAAATGGGAGGCTGGAGACCAGGAAGTATTGGAATTATGGAAAACTATGAACTCATGGGTTTATGAGGGATTTGATAAAACTTATAAAACCATGGGGGTGAGTTTTGATAAAATATACTATGAGTCGGATACTTATAAACTTGGTAAAGAATTGGTTGAAGAAGGATTGAAAAATTCCGTTTTATCACAAAAATCAGATAAATCTATTTGGGCAGATCTTACCGAAGATGGTTTAGATAGTAAATTGTTATTAAGGGCTGATGGCACATCTGTATATATGACACAGGATCTTGGCACAGCTCGTCAGCGTTTTAAGGATTTCAATATCGATAAGCATATTTATGTGGTTGGTAATGAGCAAAATTATCATTTTCAGGTTCTTGCACTTATTTTGAAAAAATTAGGATTTGAATGGGCAGAAAAGATCTTTCATCTTTCCTATGGAATGGTTGAATTACCAGAAGGAAAAATGAAGTCGCGTGAAGGTACTGTTGTCGATGCTGATGATTTAATGAATGACATGATAGTAACTGCTAAAGATATGTCAGAGGAAATGGGGAAATTATCTGAAATTCAAGAGGAAGAAAAAGAGTTGATATATAGGCAAGTGGGACTCGGGGCTTTAAAATACTTTATTTTAAAGGTTGATCCTAAGAAAAATATGACATTTAATCCAACTGAATCAATTGATTTTAACGGGAATACAGGTCCATTTATTCAATATACTCATGCAAGAATAAGATCTATCCTCAGGAAAGCTGAAGCTGAAGGAGTAATTTCAAGTAATTCAAGTGATCATAAACCTGAAGAGAAAGAAATTTCTCTTATTAAATTATTATTCGATTTTCCCGACATTATCGAATCATCAGCACGTGAAATGAGTCCTGCATTAATAGCAAATTATATGTATGAAATTGCTAAAGAATTCAATCAGTTTTATCATGATCATTCAATCCTAAAAGCTGAAAGCGAGACTATCAAAGAATTCAGGCTGGCACTCGCAGAAGTTTGCAGCCATGTTATAAAAAGTGGAATGGGATTATTGGGAATTGAGGTTCCGGAAAGGATGTAGTGGGAGGAAGTGCCTAAAGTGCCTAAAGTGTCTAAAGTTAAGAGTGCCTTAGTTGAAAACAATTTCCAACTTCCCCTAATAAACATCTCTTTTCGCGGCCAATAAAGTATTCCTCAAAAGAGAAACGATTGTCATCGGGCCAACACCACCAGGTACAGGTGTTATATACGAACATTTTGGAGAAACTTCATCAAATTTAACGTCACCTTTTAAACGAAAACCAGATTTGGTTTCTGTTGATGGCACTCGGGTTGTACCAACATCAATTACAACTGCTCCTTCTTTAACCATATCTTCTTTTACAAATTCCGGAGCTCCAAGAGCTGCAATTAAAATATCTGCTTGTCGGGTTACGGAAGGTAAATCTTTTGTACGACTGTGACAAAGTGTTACCGTACAATTTCCCGGATTTGTTTTTTGTCCCAGTAAAATACTCATTGGTTTACCAACTATATTGCTTCTGCCCACAATTACACAATGTTTCCCAGAAGTTTCAATATTATATCGGCGAATTAATTCTATTATTCCTGAAGGAGTTGCTGAAACATAGCTAGGTAGTCCGATTACCATTCTTCCAAGATTAACCGGATGAAAACCATCCACATCTTTTGATGGATCAATGGCTTCAATCACTTTGTTTTCAGAAATATGGTCAGGAATCGGGAGCTGCACAATGAATCCATCAATAGAATCATCATTATTGAGTTCCTGAACTTTTTTCAATAGTTCATCCTCGCTGATATTATCCTCGAAGCGGATAAGACTTGATTCGAAACCCACTTGCTCACAAGCCTTTACTTTATGTGCGACATAAGTCTCACTGCCACCGTCATGACCTACTAAAATAGCTGCAAGATGAGGTCGCTTTTTCCCCATATCTACCAATTCTTTAACTTCAGAAGCAATTTCTTCTTTAATCTGATCTGCAATAACTTTTCCCTGAATAAGTTGCATAATATAGTGTAATTATTTATTGTGTTTTATTATGAGACGTAAATTTTTACGTCTTTACGAATCCTTCTGATTATATACTATTGGCTATATCACCACTCAACCA
>JAGLSB010000852.1 GCA_023135955.1 Bacteroidales bacterium
CTACCATTAATATTATAAGGGAAAGGTCAAACGCAATACCAATCACCGGTGCGGATGTAACCCTCGATTATATACTGGATGAGAGGTCCCGTGAACTGATCGTGGAAGAAGAACGCAGATATACCTTATTGAGAACTGGCAAGTGGCTTGAAAGGACAGCGAAGTATAATCACTATGGTGGAGAATTGATCGCCCCGCGAGACACCCTTTTCCCGATTCCTCAAACTGTGATTGATGCTAACCTTACTAAGTATATGCCTAATAATCCAGGATGGGAATAAAAGATTTGTTGGTATAGGTTAGTTAATAATAGACTTAGGTCTGTAGGCTAAAATAACCTGTCTTTCACTTTTGAGAGGCAGGTTATTTTTTATCGATGTTTATCTTGTTATAATCCAAATGTTAGTTTCCAGGGCAAGAAATATTCTATTTCCGTTATTCCTGTTTATCGGTGTAAGTTTCATAGATGAGCCGGTTCGGGCGCAGCTGTCTCCTGAACCGCTGGAAGGATTTATGGCAGGTCAGGCTATTGGTGCCTCCAGGCCACAAGTACCTGGCTTACTTTTTTACCTCTCGGGCAATAAAGGTTTTACTGCCGATTTTGCTGCCGGGGCACAGGTTCTTCCAAACTTTCTGAAGGATGTGGTGATCATTCCCAACGGGGTGCATGGGCCCGGATTCAGTGCAGAAGACAGCCAGTTACTTTCTTACTGGGCTCCCGGGAACATCTATGCCCAACGTGGCACTCTTTCGTTCTTCTGGCGATCACGGTATCCTGTTGGAACAACCCCTTTCCCGGTTTTTCGCGTAGGATATGCCGATCATTCCAGCTGGGATATGGTCTGGTTGAGAATAGACTATAACGGATCTGGATTTGATGCATTTGTCACGGATATCGGTCTTACACGTACAAGAATCTCGTATTTTATGGATGAGTTCCCTGGGCCTGACGAATGGATACATCTTGCCTTTTCGTGGGATGAAACAGAAGGAATAAAGTTTTATGTGAATGGGAAACTTGCCGCAAAAAAGTCAACAAGCTTTAGTGTTTATGATACCGGACTTGACCAATTCGGCCCACATTCTCGTATTATAAGTCCATATCAGGTTCAAAGTGCTTATTGTTTTATGAGAGGTGGCGATCTGGACGAACTGAGAATATACGATCGTATGCTTTCTGATGACATCATTACTGATCTGTCTGTTGGAAAAACTCCCCAAGATCTTCCTCCATTTAAGCGCGATCTGGATGAACGTCGCTGGCGCGATGCCTGGTGGACACGCCATGGATGGAATCTCCCAAATCAACCACCACCATTGTTACCTTCATCTGAAACTACCGTGCGCAAGATTGAAATACATGATGCTTTTGACATAAAACGATGGTATTGGAAAGCTAACGATGGTATCAGAGAAACTACATGGCCGGGTGTTTATAATATGTCGCGATTGCCTGGCAGATACGACTATTTTGTATTGCCTGATTGGGACTGCTATTCAGGGTCCGGACAGTCTGTTAAGTTTATCATGCCAAACGAAAGCTGGAATCATGTAGAAATGTGGGGTAAAGCTTGGGGTATGCTGACTTTTGAAAGTGGCTTGCTTCCTGATTATACTTTTGGAGTACGATCTCAAAATCAGATTAAATCATATCATCGTTTATCTGAATCAAAATTTGGAGGAAAGATCAGATTCGACAATGCTTTAATTGAGGAACCGATTGGTTCATTTGAAGTTTATAATGTTGATGAAGGTCATGCTCCGGAGTCTATGAGCGAAAGCTTTAAGCTTGTTCCTATCTCCGGGAAGTTAAAAAGCAAGGCACTTGAAGATCTTTCCTCTTTTGTCAGAGGAAGGTACCCTGCAGATGAACGTACAATGATGCTGGGCGTATCGCCGGAGAGCAAAACAATATTCAAATCAGTAACGGGAGAAGAATACTCATATCCTTTTTTACATATCATGATTCCATACGGCGATAATCCCGACAAGGGTTTAGATGGAATTGAATTACAGCTTCCGGAAATGAATGTTAATCCGACTCACGATAGTGTTTTCCCTATCAACATTCGAGTAAAGGATCCTTTATGGGCCATGTGCGATATGGCCGACTTTAGTTTTTCAATTAAATCTGGTGATTCTCCTACATTGTGGATTGATACCCGCGATCGTATATTACCAAAAGAAAGAGTATTATATATAACTATTGCAGGTGCAAGTGCCGATTTAACTTCCGAGCTACTAAAAGGGGCCAAAATAAAATTAGTATATAAATCGAGGGAAGAATCCAGTGTTGAACATGAGCTAGATCGCTTTACACAAATACGTGATCTTTATGCACACTTCGTTGAGGAGCGACCCAAAACACCCAGGCTTAATCTTTATAACCGACTCATTGCAGATTGTAACGATCTTTTATCTGTAAATCCCGACAATTGGTTAGCACAGACATATAAATATGCTGTTACAGGTAAGGAAAAACCCGATTATAAAATACCTGATTGTCCGGATGGAATACCGGAATGGGCATTCCTTCAAATCGAATACCTTCGACATCTTGAACATATCAGCTCCTATTACATCGATAACAGGCAAATATCCAATGGGGAGTTTGGGGGAGGCCTCTCCGACGATGGAGACCTGATGAATATGTGGCCGGGTATAGCTTTTCTTGGTATTGAACCTGATAAAATTCTCAAATCATTGCAGTTGCATATGAGCGCTTATTATGATCAGGAGCGATCGCCTTATGATGCAAGTCTTAAGCAGCGCAGTCTTCCTTTGTTCAATAATGGACTGGCAACCATTATGACCGATGAATTACATTCCCTGGAAGACGGAATCCAGGTTGTAGGACAACTTCAGCTCTTAGATTATGGTAATCCGCTACATATTGAGCGGGCAATGGAAACTACTTTGCGTTTGGATGAGGATATAACTCAGATCAACCCAGCCGGTCATCGTCATTTTCGTTCGCGATATTATGGTAGCACTGGTATTGCCACTGAGGATCCATGGCAACGTTCAGTAAACCGTTCTTACCTTGTTCTTCAATCCTCATATTTGTTAGCTCGTTACAATGGCAATCCTAAAACTCAGCAATTAATAACAGAGCTTGCAGATGGAATTTTGGCTCATAGTCGTGATGGTTATTTGTACACCGAGATTAATTTTTCAACTGACAAGGATTGGAAAGATAGTGGTTTTGTGAAAGCCAGAAAACCGTGGTCTCTCTTTTTTGCTGCATATCAAATGACAGGGAACAAGAAATATCTGGAGCCAATGCCGGCTATTGATCCTGAGCTTAGAATATTCAATAAAGATAAATTAGTTAAATCTTATCGTGAAGAAATAAGCAATCTGGGTGTTCGCGAATATATTAATACCGAAGGAAGCACCTGGATCGATCGTATATCCAGATTCAATCCGAAAATACAGGAGGACCGGCTTGGAGGTACGGCCCTTACAAGAACAAATGTTCTTTATCCTAAGCATTTTGTCAGCTGGAAGTTTAATGCACCGGCTAATTATGAAAGTGTAGCAGTGTTTGTAAACAAAGCCAGCGATTCAGGAATCAATATTATAGCTTATAACCTGGAACTTAAACCTGTTAGCGCAGACATGACCGTATGGGATGTTAAACCCGGGAAATGGAAAGTTAAACAAGGAATTGACAAAAATGATGATCAGGTGATAGATGGAGATATGACAGAATATACAGTCGATCTTGAGCGTGGAGAGTCCTTAAGTCTTGTTTTCACTCCGCGAGAGTATAATATAGTTTCATTAGAATTGATCGAGCCGGCTGAAAAAGGATATTGGGAGCGCCCGGATCTTGGAATTTGGGCTTCCGACATATTTATTGACGGTAACTTTGTTACAGTCCGTGTTCATAGCCTCGGTAACATTGCTACACCAGCCACAATTTTAGAGTTGAAAGATGCGAATGGTAAAGTTGTTGGGACAGCATCGGTACCATCTCTTGAAGCGCCTCTTGATCTGAAACCTCGTTGGAAGGATATTACTATTGAGGTACCCGAAGGAACCAATCTTAAAAATGGCAGTGTAAAAATTGATCCGGAAGCGAATATAACTCAAATTACCCTAATGAATACGCTCGTAAAGTGGTAAAAGATGCAGAATGAAACAATACAAACAATTTAGCAATTATTCGTAAGGAATTAAAAATTACCCATTCCCTGTGCAAGACTTTAGTTATAAATAATTATGTATCATCGTTATGAATTATGTTATGTTTAGCAATAAAATTTTCCAGTTTATTTTTAAATATCTATATAATATAGTTTGCATAATCCTGATTAAGGCGAGAAAAATCATAAGTAATAACGGTTTCATAACGGTTAAATAGTTGGTTTTTATGAGCCTTGTGATGTTTACGTTTATTGCATCTGCACAAACAACCATTACAGTCTATGTCTCTGATGAATTTGATAATATGGAAGAAACTGTAGATGACGAGTTTGAAGATGATGGGACAACTGTGAAACATGCGGCTGGATATATGGATAATGGTAGTTCTGACCTTGAATTATGTACTGAATTAGAAAACCTACGCCAGCTTGTGGGTGTTGGTTTCAGGAATGTGCAAATTCCTATCGGAGCAACTATAACGAATGCATATGTTCAATTCACTTCTGATTCGGATGAAGACACACCTGTGTCTATCGAAATATGGGGAGTCGCCGAAGCAAATACCGTTTTACCTATCGTCCATGAAGTGGATAAAGGTCTTTCCCTTCGCCTCAAGACAACGGCTAATATAGCAGCGTGGGTCCCTGAGGCGTGGGTATCTGGTGATAGGGGCGCGGCCCAACAGACCCCTGATTTAAGCGCGATAATAGCTGAAATTATTGCAATGGACGGATGGGTTCCAGGCAATAATCTAATGATCCAATTTACGGCTCAGAACTTGGAAAAAGCGCACAGGGAAGGTGTCCCATACGGAGCTGCTTTAGGGGCTGGAAATGCAGAAAATGCTCCAGCATTGGTTGTTACTTATACAGAAGGTGGCGGCGACACCGGTCCAGGAGGTACAGTCACAATTCCTATTATTGCTAGTGCAGATGATGCCGAAGAAATTGGAGCAGATGTTGGTGATGGTGGTGTAATTGGAGAAGTTGACCTTACCAGTTCTGACCTGGAATTAGTATTTGATAAGGAAATGCAATGGGTGGGAATGCTTTTCAGGGATGTGCAAATAGGGACAGGTACAGACATAACTAATGTAAATGATGCATATGTTCAATTTGTGGTTGATGAAATAAAGGAAGGTGTAACAGACGCAGCTATAACTCTTGAAGTATATGGAGTTTTAGAAGCTAATACAGCTGACATTACAGAAACCCCATTTAATATTTCCTCTCGCCCCTCAACAACAGCAAAGGTGAGCTGGACACCGGGAGCATCGGTAGCTGTTGGTGATGCTGGCGTTAACGAACAAACCCCTGATTTAAGTGCTATAATTAATGAAATTATTGCACTTGATGGATGGGCATCAGGAAATAATATTATGATAGTAGTCACAGGAGACGCTACACAATCAGTGGACATGAACAGGGAAGTGAATGCATTCGACGATGATGAAGGCCAGGCAGGAGCTGCTTCTTTGGTTATTACACAGTGGCCATCTGCGGTAAATGAAGTAAGTGAATTCTCAAGCGGAATTTATCCAAATCCTACTGATGGAAGGCTAATTATTACAAATTCTTCTACAGGGGAGTTTGGTTACTCAATCTATTCTATAACAGGAAAACAGGTTGTTAGCAGACAAAATATTTTTGGTTCAGAAACAGAAATAGACATGTCTGGTTTTGCAAAAGGAATGTATTTAGTT
>JAGLSB010000853.1 GCA_023135955.1 Bacteroidales bacterium
CTTTAAATCTTCCAGCAGTTCTGAAAAAGCCAGCAATTCTGATTATTTAGAAATAGATGGGAATTTTATAGTAAACTATACCATTCCAAAGATACTTCCGGGGAGATACAACTTCTTTATTCGGGCAAATTCATACAATAACAATAACGAACATGCTACTATACTAATTTATATCGATGGTAAGAGACTAAAAGGAAATTATAATATGAATTTAGGCGGCACAAGCAGTGATCCGTATACCATAAATAAAAATTGGAACGGTCATGAAATTGGGGTTGTAGAATTTAGTATTTACCAAGAACATACAATAACTATTGAATCATTTATTCCAGGTAAGTTTATTTGGGATCGAGTTGCTTTTAACTTACCTGATTAATAGAATTGATCTATCATAAATGCATAATTAATTTTATGAAAAAACAACGATTTCTCTTTTATTCAATTTTATTGGTTTTCCTGAGCTTCATTATTATTAGCTCTTGTGACGACTCCTTGTGGGATGAACACTACAATGGAAATGAAGTAACTGTTGATATGCCACTTTGGGATGCAGTTAAGTCAGATCCTAAATTTTCCACCTTCGTGGAAATTATGGAAAAATATGGAATGGATACTTTGTTTTATAAGGATGTAACATATACGCTTTTTATACCTAATAATGAAGCGTTTAAATCTTTAGATGATACGGCAGGAATTATGGATAGGGTTCTATCTAATCATATTTTAAATTCAGCTTTTCTTCTTAGAAATGTAGAAGGATCAAAGAAAGTTGAAAATCTTAGTGGCAAATTTCCAGTTGTTGGATATACACAAGAAGGCTTTAATTATGATGGCATCCCCATTGTCAATACCTATCCTTTGTACCGTGATGGAGTATATTATGAAATAGCGCATGTAGCAATGCCTCGTCCAAATCTATATGAATTTACGGAACTGTACAGTCAGATTATTAAGACCTATATTGATCTTAGCGATTCCGTTTACCTAAATAAGGGAGAAAGCATACCTATTGGCTTTGACTCTCTTGGAAATACAATTTATGATTCTGTGTATAGTTCTGTCAATCGTTTTGAACGTGATTTTTTTCCTGTAAGTAAAGAATTCAGGAATAAGGCAGCAACATTTGTCCTTTTTACACAGGAGCAATATGATCTTGCGCTTGATGAAATGGCTGACAATCTCGGACCAGATTATACCGATCATCTTGATATTCCGATGATATGGCAAAATGAGGTGCTTCTACCTTCGGTTCTGGAGAATAGCTTATTTGATAAAGAATTGGAATACTCTCAATTTACTGAACTAATGGTCAGTGTGACCGGCGATTCCGTTACTGTTAATCCGGCCAAAATAGACCCTGTTTCTAAATTTTTATGTAGCAATGGGCTTGTTTACACCTATTTGGACTTTGTAGTGGAAAGCGACTTATATAATAGTAGTTTGAAAATTGAGGGAGAAGACCTTCTGGATTCAGTAGGAATGGACACTTATACATGGAAATCGGATGTAACCGTGTTTGGACAATACTTTAATCCCACTGAAGAAGCATCTGTTGAAGCATCTGGAAATGCGATTGCAAACGTCAATTTTTCCAGGAATTACACTGGAGAGTGGGGTATCAAAATTATTTTTAGAAATGTCTTTCCGAAAAAATACCGTTTGGAATGGAGTGCTAATTTCAGACCTTCCGGACTCTATAAGGTTTATGTTAACGATCAGATTCTTACATACAAAGATAAATTTGGGGATGTAATGGATGCATTTGATACCTATGATTTACGTTTGGGTGTATATTCTGTTACGGGTGATATATTTATTCCTAAAGGTTCACTTAATAAGCGGGATTATTGGGTTGAAAACATAACGGAGTTTGGAGATGTGGAAATAAAAATTGAATATATAGGTTCGGGATCTCAGGAAACCAATGGCTTTAATTTTGATTACATTTCACTAATTCCAGTGGATTAAAATTATTTTGGATTATGATAAATAAAAGACCCATAAATTATGTGATAAGGAATACATTTTTTCTTCTTATATCATTGATTTGGACCAATACTTTGTTCGGACAGGATTCTATATTGGTAAAGGGGATTATTACAGGAGAGAGCGGTACTCCAGTTTCAGAGGTATCTGTAAGTATTGAAGGAGTACAAGTCATTCCTGCAATTTCAGATACAAGTGGATATTTCGAAATTATTTGTCCTAAGGTCGATTTGTGGTTACTTATTGAGCCAATCTCAGGATATAAAAGCAAAAGGATTTACCTCAACAACAGAAATCAACTGAAAATCCAACTTAGTCCTGTCGACAGGAAGTCTGGTTACGATGAAGTAGGAAATCTTTTTCGCCCGGAATTAAAGAGAAATATTCTGTCTGCTTCTAATGTACCAGACCAGGATCGTTCAGCAAGAATGCCCGTTAAATCGATTGATCAGAGCTTTCAGGGGAGCATCCCTGGGTTATGGGCAACTACCCAAAACGGAATGTCTAATTCAGAAACCTCTACTTATATCAGAGGCATACGTTCTATGTATACATCGCACCAACCCCTTTACATAGTTGACGGACAACCTATGGAAGAACCAGGTATTTTTCAATCCAATATTTCAGGATACGACTATAACCCAATAGCCTCAATTGATCCAATGGATATAACCAATATAACCATTTTGAAGGATTATTTGGGAGGGGCTATTTATGGAATGAAAGGTTCAAATGGAGTGATTTTAATAGAAACATTGAAACCAAGCGAAGTTCAGACAACTATTGATTTTTCCTATCGAATAGGTGTAAGTACACCTCCAACCAATATTCCTCAACTTAATAGTATGCAATATAAAACATTGGCAAATGAGATACTTGCATCTTCAGGTAGATATGAGGAAGACTATAAAGAAGAGTATTTTCCATTGTTTACTACTGAGAATGATCCTGAATATTATAAATATAATAAGAATACAAATTGGCAGAATGAAATATTTGGAAATGCCATTATGCATGATTATTATTTGAGAATAAAAGGTGGGGACGAGGTCGCGAGATACGGATTGTCAGTCGGTTATATGAATCATGAAGGAATTGTTAAAAAAACGAATTTAGATAGGTTTAACGTTCGTTTTGTAGGTTCATTTAATGTAGTTAGATGGTTAAGTATGTACGTAAGTTCAACCCTTATAAGCAGTACCTCTAGCCTTAAGGAGTCTGCATTGTCACCAATAACAAGCCCCATTCTTACGTCATTTTTTAAGGCTCCTATTCTATATCCATATCAATATGATGAGAATGGAAAGGAACTTAATGATTTGGAAAATGTCAATTCACTGGGTGTTAGTAATCCTCTTGCAGTGATTAATAATTTTGAAGGAGAGCAAAAAAATTATCGCTTCGCCAATTCCTTAAGGGCTGAGGTAAAGATTTTCCAGGACTACCTTAAATGGACATCCTTGGTTGGGATCACCTTCAATTCTCTACAAGAAAGTGTATTTATGCCTAATAAAGGGATGGAACTCTATTATGATGAGGAAGTATATAATGTTTCCAAGTCCCTGAAAAATTATCTTAGCACTGTTTATTCAGACAATTATCTTAGTTATAAGCAGGAATTTAACAATAAGCATATAATTACCGGAGCTGCCGGTATGAGAGTATACAAGAATATTTTTGAAATAGACTGGGGGATTGGTAAAAACTCACATATAAGTGATGAGTATAAACAATTGCAGAACGGAGTTAGCTATTTACGTGAAATGGGAGGAGAAAACTCTGCCTGGAATCGCATGGGATTCTATACCGGAGCGGGATATAGTTTCAGAAACAAATATTACCTGAATGCCAATCTAAGTACCGAATTCTCTTCACGTACCGGTATAAATGCAAAGGATGTTTTAAAAATCTCAGGATACCCTTTCGGACTGTTTTATTCATTCGGCGCTGCCTGGCGAATTTCAGATGAATCTTTTTTAAAGCATCTGTACTGGTTAGAAGATCTGAAGCTTAGAGCCTCATATGGTAAAGTAGGTAATGACGACATTGGTAACCTTTCTGCTATCAATTATTATACAGTAGAACATTACAGGGGTACTTCAGGAATGATCCCAGGAAATATTTCTGATCAGTCCCTAAAATTTGAGATAAATAGACAATTAAATACTGGTCTGGATTTAAGTATGTTTGGAAATCGTCTATTCATTGGACTTGATATTTATTCAACTAAGACAGAAGACATGCTTGTTTTTGAACCCCAACCGACCTATACAGGGGTTTCATTTGTACCAGCTAACAATGGCGAAATTACTAACAATGGTTGGGAAATTGGATTCAATTCGAGAGTCATTAGTCAAAGAAAATTCAAATGGGATCTTGGGATTAACATTGCGGGTTTAAAAAATACGGTCAATGTTATTAAGGACGGCGCTGTTGTAACACCGTTTGAAGGAGGCCAGTTTATAACGATGGTTGGAGAACCTGTACTTAATTTTTATGGCTATCAATTTGAGGGTGTGTTCTCTAGCCGACAGGAAGCTCTTGACGCTGGTCTCGTAAACGAGAGAGGAATTTCTTTTGGTGCAGGAGATGCAAAATACACCGATTTTTCAGGGCCGAATGGGACGCCAGACAGTGTCATCAATGAGTATGATATGACAATATTAGGTTCGCCAATACCAAATCTATTTGGAGGCCTGAGGAACACTTTTAGCTATGGAAGATGGTCTTTGTCAGCTGATTTTCAACTCGTATTGGGAAGGGATGTTTTCAATTATCTGCGCTTTCAAAATGAAAAAATGACTGATCTTTCTAACCAGAGTACATCTATTCAAGGCAGATGGACCCATGATGGACAGATTACCGATATACCCAGGGCTCTTTATAATGATCCTATTGGAAATTCTGATTTTTCTTCAAGATGGATAGAAGACGGTTCATATATCAGATTGAAACATCTGACATTAAGTTATACAGTCGCACAAGAAATATGGTTATTCCGAAATCTTGAAATACTTGTTACGGCCACAAATCTTTATACATGGAGTAAGTATCTGGGCTTTGATCCTGAGTTTAGCTATTCTAATAATACGATGGAAATGGGTATAGATTATGGTATGGTTCCGCAAACACGAAGATTCCTTCTGGGGTTTAAAGTAGGATTATAAAAATTAAAGCTAATATTTGAAAAATATGTTTGAAAGGACAAGATTATTTTCGTTAGTTCTGTTGCTATTCTCGCTCTTTTTTAGTTCATGCGAGGATTTCTTTGATCCCAGGCAACAGCTGGTTATTGAAACAGAAGATTTCTTTAAAGACTGGAGTGAGTACCGTTCAGCAGAAATGGGCTTATATGCATTACAGCAGGACTTAGTGGACCAGATCATTGTTCTTGGAGAATTAAGAGCAGATCTGATGGAAGTCACAGCTAATGCTGACAGAGATATGATAGAAGTAAATAATTTTCAAATTAGCCGGGATAATAAATACGCTTCACCTATAAATTTCTATGAGTTGATAGGCGCGTGTAATAGCATGATCAATCAATTAGAGACCTATCACAAAGAAATATTTAGTACGGCTGATCCAACCGATTATGACCGCCTGTACGGGGAAGTTAAATGCATGCGTGCCTGGGCCTATTTCAATGCGGTAAGAATTTATGGCAGGGTTCCCTATATCTGGAAAGGCCTGACTACTGTGGAGGAAATTGTTGCATACGTTAATACAAGCGGATCTTATATTGATTCTGTAGACATTGTATTTGATCCAGGTGGGTATTATAATGATACAATTAAGAATACCCCCGTTACCCTGGAAAGGCAATTTCTGGATTTGGAAATGGTAATCGATACATTTACTATGGAACTTGAAAATGATATCAAACCAAATGGGGTAGGGGTGATACATAATAAGGATAATTTTGATCTTACCTGGGATATTACCATCTGGAATAATTATGCATATCGGAGCCTTTTAGGACAAATGTATCTCTATCAGGGAAATTATGTGAAAGCAGAAGAATATTTTAGAAGCATACTTTATAATTACGATTCTGAAACTTCGAGTGTTAAGTTTGGGCTGGATTGGAAATTTTCCTTTGGCAAATGGAAAAGCATATTTTCAGGGATTGATGGATACGAACATATTTTTACACTTTGGTTTGGGAAGTCATACCAACAACAGCATAGTCTGCAAAATTATTTTTCTAAACAGGCTCCAAATAGATATATGATTAAGCCCACAGCTCTTGCTATTCAGAATTGGGAAAACACTTGGGGAGATGTGCGAATAATAAAAAATGATGCTAATCCTGAATTGACATTTATGCGTGAATACGGAATCCCCGGAGACTTATCCAGGGGTTATGGAATTTCTTATGTATATATGAATGGAGATGAGATCATGGAACCTGCTGACGTCCATGAAATGCTGCTTTTGAAAAAACGAATGCTTCTAAAGGATGTCGAAGATATTATGTCAGGAGTTGATACCATTCTCTATAAATATACCTATGGGAAACAACCCTTTGATCAGGACGCGAATATTATCATCTACCGCGCAGCTTCTATCCATTTGTATTTTGCTGAAATCTATAATCGATGGGAATGGGATCATGATGGCGTTGTAATACCCGAATTAAATGAGTCCCTTAAAATTCTGAATAATGGATCATATAACGATAATACTTCGCAAATGGGTGTACGCGGGCGTGTAGGTTTTGGAGATGGTGATGATGCCATACAAGTAAGCAATATCATTTATATTCATGATCCACTTACTAACGAGATCATTGGTTATGAAACTTTAGCCGACCTGGATGCAAAGCAAGAATATCTTGAGGATCAGATTATTGAAGAAAGGGCAAGGGAATTGGCCTTCGAGGGAGAACGTTTTTACGACTTGGTAAGAATTGCAAAACGCAGAGATGATCCATCCTATCTTGCAGACAAAATAGCAAGAAAGTTTAAAGGCCCAATGAAAGAAGATATCAGGGCATTGCTAATGAATGAGGAAAACTGGTATGTACCTTTTTATGAATAATAGGTTTTTTGAGTTTAAAGAGTATCCGAATACATTTTGATCGTAGCTTTAAAAAACCGGAAAGCAATGTCCCTTTGTATCCATAATGCTGAGTTTAGTTTTGTGCTAAACTAAGAAATAAATGGTTTTACTTCTACAGATGCGACAGAGCCATTAATAGGAAATTATTATATTTTTTGGGTTATATAGATCAGGGCCTGATTTGATATAATCCTTATTCATATTGAGAATAAGATGTATATCCGGGATTAATAACCGGTTCGACTTAGTTCCGGCTCCGGGTACAAAATACAGAGTGAGAGTGAAGAGCGAGAGCGATGAATGACCACTCTGTATTTTTCTTCGCTCTCACTCTGACTCTCAAGGCTCTTAAGTTCATTTGAAAAACGACCGTTCATTTTATTAAAATCAATTGTGCTGATTTCATTATCAGCATACTTATTTTCCAGATTTGCTATCCTTGTTTTCAGTACTTCAACTTTCTTATT
>JAGLSB010000854.1 GCA_023135955.1 Bacteroidales bacterium
ATCCAAGAAAAAGAACCGTGCGATTTAAAAGATCTGACTTAAATCTATAATCCAATTCAGTTGACAAGGACAATCGTTTTTCATAGTCAGCTTCTGAAAGAACCAACATATCAGTGTTGTTAAGATCTCCATGAAATTTAATTATCTCACATTCACCATTTGTATTTTTGCACATATCATGCTCTTTAACAACAACTGAGTTTTTCCTACCCAATAGTTTAAATGAATCCTCTAAAAATGTATCAAAATTTGTTGTGTAATAGGTATTACAATTTTCCAGTGCCGCAAGGTTTTGATGAATAACAGAATTATTTAAAGCATCTTTTGGGGGATACATTTCTCGAACCAGCCAGTTCGTTAACTCCGATGCATTATTATTATTTACTAAACGAAAATATTCAAGAATCTGAAGATCAGTTCCGCGAGCTCTTAATAAATCAGGATCTTTGAAATCAAGTAGATGCGCAGCTTTATTGACTAGCTCACGCCATGAAGGACCTCGTTTAGTACCTGAGCTATCAGCCCAATTTACTGACATTGAAACACCAGCACCAATAAAGGGGAGGAGTCGACCTTCTCGATAGACTGTTTTTAGTTCATTAGGGAAGCTCATTTTTCTGTATTATTAAACGTGTCATCGAATGCATATGGGGAATATTATTATGAGGATGTGTCTCAAATAAATCTTCATCTGATTCAAATACAATATTAAATTTCTTAAAGTATCTAAGGTAATTACCATGATTAAGCAATAGTGGATTGAACCCAGGATGAGCTGTTAAATCATGTTTTCTTGAATTAAAAGCACATAAGATCAGAAAGCCACCATTTACCAAGGAGCTAATACAATCTTCTATTACTTTATCAACTTGTACTTTATTATCAAAGCAATGGAAAAGACCATAAGCTATTATGATATCATACTTGTTTGGCGTATAACTGTAACTTCTTGCATCACATTGCTCAATGTTGATATTCAACGTATCAGCTACTTTAGCTGTTGCATTAGAAATCGCATATTTTGAAATATCGATTGCATCAACAAAGCAACCTTTTTTTGCGAGATAAACTGCATTTTTGCCTTCGCCACACCCTAAATCAAGAACTCTTAAGTTTTCGTAATTCAAGATAACATCCTCAAGTTCCATTAGTAGACTTCCTGGATTATCACCCCAAAAACTTTGACAAGTCTTGTATCCTATATCATAACCGCCATCTTTCATTTCTTATTTGTATTAAACCAGTCAATAAATGTTTCAAATAATTGGTCTCTATCACCACCATTAAAAATATACGCATCAGCCTCCCATTTAATCAATCTAATTTCTTTTTCAACTGGGTGAAAACGAACTTCACGAAATTGATCCAAATTAGCGTTGCCTTTACTTCTATTACAATAATTCCTAAAAGCATCATCCCGAGAAGAGTCAATATAGATTAATGTTAAGTCTGGATAAAGGTTTTTTAGTTCTTTAACAGTTGCAAGATGCCGAATTCCATCCACAACCGTAATGTCATTTCTTTTTTTTATTTCTTCTTTTATTTCTTGCGCTAGTAAGTAAGGACCTTCTTTTGCTGTAATAAAAGCTTCTGCCTTTCGTTGAAATTGAGTCCTGTCTTTTGTTCCAAAATCTCGCATCTCAATTAACTTTGCAACGCACCTTCGTGTTGATACATAATGAATACCAAGTCGTTCAGATAGAAGTTCACAAATTATAGTTTTTCCTGTCGCAATTTCGCCAACAAATAAAATTATATTTGAGTTTATATTAAATCGTTTTGGTCTGATTACAACAGGATTAAACTCCTTAGGAGCTTTATAAAACTGTTTAATCACTAATTGAGACCAAAATTCAAAATCATAAAATAGGTCATGAAGTTCATAAGGTGTCATAAACTTCAACCCATTAACGGATAATTCTTTTCCAACACTATTTATATCAAAGCCTTTAGGGATTTTTCCTTTTAAAACAATACCTAGATGTTTGACACCTTCCGGTGATGAATTATCTGTAATATAACCAACAATTTTAAGTTCATCTGGAATTACACCTTTAAGTTCCTCTGATACTTCTCTTTCTGCAGTATCAAAAACGCCACCAAACCCTTTGCTATATAACCCAGTTGAATCAACATCTTGGACATGCCCTCCAAATCCAAGACAAGCTGATCCTTTTAGCATATCATGAGCATTAGTATATGAACCTCTCCTATAAGTTAGAATCTCTCCACTTTCGTTTGTTAAAAGCACGTATGATATAAGTTGTTTGTAGTCCAAATTATTTTCCGCAACTTTTCGTTCTAGCCTGATTAATTCATAAACTTC
>JAGLSB010000855.1 GCA_023135955.1 Bacteroidales bacterium
CGGATTTTCAGGCAAATATTAAGGTATAGATTGAATTTAGGATATTCATATTCTGCATTGAAAATCTGTAAATCAGCTAATTATTTTTGAAATGTCGTCAAAACAGCTAATTTTAAGATAAAATAAACCAGAAACGGAGGTTTTAAGACAAACTGACGTTGCCATAATTTTAATGAACCGAACTAAATTTCATGAAACCAACACCTGAACAAGAAAAGATTTATAATTTCATCAAATTAGATTCAAATCATGGAATAATTGATGCAGTAGCAGGTTCTGGAAAAACCACTACCATAATAGAAAGTATTGAGTATGTGGACAAAAGTAAGTCTTTGTTGTTTTGTGCTTTTAATAAAAGTATTAGAGATGAAATCCAAGTTAGAGTATCAAAGAAAGGAAATAATAATATTGTAGTAAAAAATCTACACCAACTAGGATACGAAATATTGAAATCTAATTCGGAGTTGAATTTCAATGTCAAGACTCGTAAATACAACGATTTAATAGCTAAGTCTGTTGAAACATATAATAAAAGCTCATTTTTAAGCTATTTAAAACTATATGATGTTAGCTCTGAACCAGAAAACAGCTATGAGAAAAGTCAATTGAATACTTATTTTAATTCTTTTAAAAGCAAACTTCTGGATTCTGTTGGCAAATTCAGGTTAACACTGGCTAAAGATGATATTTTTGATTTTAAGGAGATGATATTTCATTTCAATATTGTTGACACAAACAAAACAAGCGAGAACATACTTGATAAAGTAATAAACCTATTATTTAAAGCAACTGGTTTACTTTTAGAAGAGGGTAATAAAATTGCAAAGAGCCATAATATAATTGATTTAACTGATATGTTATATTTACCCAAAGTGTTTAAGCTTTATCCTATAAAAAATTATGATATTCTATTTGTCGATGAATGTCAAGATTTATCAAAAGCTCAATTGGCAATAGCCTTAAAGTATGTAAAAAAATCAGGTCGAGTTATTGCTGTTGGAGACCCTTGTCAATCAATATATGGATTTACTGGAGCGGATATTGAATCTTTCAGTCGATTTGAAAAGCTACTAAAAAACCACAATAAACTTACACTTTCCTTTTGTTTTAGATGTCCAAATAATGTTATTGAATACGCTCAAAATTTTAGAGAGGACATAAAACCATTTAGCGATAAAGAGGGAATAATAGAAAAGCTTGAGTTCGACAAAGTAATTGAATATGCTAAAGACGGAGATTTAGTAATTAGTAGAACTAAAGCACCTTTGACTACATTACTTTTTATTTTACTTGAAAGCAACCGAAAAGTTAACATACATCAGGATGATGTTAAAGATTTATTCAATGAACTCCGTTTTTTATTTTCAAAGCAAGAATTAAATACAAGTAACGTTCTTAAAGATGGTTATGATTTCTTTGAGAAAGTGAAAGAAAGAAATATATACTTTGTTGAAAATAAGGCAAAAAAAATGTCTAATAATTCAGCAAAGGATGAGTTCATTAAAGAAGAAACTGAGTATGTAGAAAGAAGAGTCAACTTTTTACAAAGACAAGCCTCTATCCATTTAGATGTTACGACATTGAATGAGTTAATAAAAAGAATAGAGGGACTTGTAACCGAAAGTGATGATGCAATAAAATTGTCAACTATCCATAAGGCAAAGGGACTCGAAAACCAAAGGGTTTTTATCTTAGATTATGACAAGTTACCATTGAATAAGGACAATCACAAACCTTGGGAAACAGTCCAAGAGAATAACTTAAAATATGTTGCACTTACAAGAGCCAAAGAATCCTTATTTTTAGTAAACTCAATAAAGGAGGATTTTGAAATTGACGAAGGAAACTTATTTGATGAATTAGATGATATATGGTAAAAAACTATGGCTAATAAATAGAAGTTAAAACAGCTAATTTTAAGATAAAATGAAGTGGAAACGGAGGTTTTTAGACAAACTGCCGTTGTGTGCCATTCAAAACGTCAGTAGAATTATTAACCATCAAACTATATGCTAAGACATATAAAATACTGTTTTAAAATTAAAGTATATCTAAATGCATATAATTTAGTATATTTGTCTAATATTATATTCAAATACATATAATGAAACAATTAGCAGAGTTTGTCAAAGAACGGAGAAAAGAAGTTAATCTGACTCAGGAAGAATTTGCGGAACGCACAGGAGTTGCACTAACAGTAATACGTAAAATAGAACAGGGTAAAACTAATCTGAATATGGATAAAGTTAACTTAGTTCTTCAAATGTTTGGGCATGAATTAGCTCCTGTTAATAGTAAAAATCTGAATTAATGAGACAAGGAAAGGTGTTTTATAAAGATCATTTGGCTGGTATCGTAACAGAAACAAACGAAGGTGAATATGTATTTCAATATGATAATCAGTATGTAAAAGATTATCCTAATGACTTCATTACGTTTACTATGCCGGTTACAAACAAACCATATAATGAAAAACGACTCTTTCCATTTTTTGAAGGATTGATTCCAGAAGGATGGTTGTTAGATATAGCTTCAGAAAACTGGAGAATCAATAAAAATGATCGCATGGGATTACTTCTAGCATGTTGTCAGAATTGTATCGGTGCAGTGAGTGTGAAACCAATACCAGAAGAAGATGGAAAATAGATGTTTATATTGTTACGAACCAGTTGAAGGCGAATTGGACTTTCATAAGAAGTGCTCAATGAAGTTCTTTGGAACATCAACACCACCTGAAATAAAGTATTTGCTTAATCAGATGGATGAGCTTGCGAAAAATGTAGTAGAGCGTAGTGTTGCTGTTCCAGGTGTTCAGCCAAAACTATCTATGTCCTTAGTCAAAGAAACAAAGGAGAATTCGGATACTAGGCTGACTGTGGTTGGGGCATTAGGTGGACACTATATTTTAAAACCACCCTCTGACAAATTTCCCGAAATGCCCGAAAATGAACATCTTACAATGCGAATAGCAGAATCTTTTGGAATTCGAGTAGTACCATCATCATTGATACGGTTATTATCCGGAGAACTGTCCTATATAACTAAAAGAGTTGACCGGAAAGAAAATGGAGAAAAGGTCCACATGATTGATATGTTTCAGATCACAGAAGCATTTGATAAGTATAAAAGTTCCATGGAGAAAGTTGGAAAAGCATTGGACAGATATTCAACAAACACCTTGCTTGATAAAAGCTATTATTTTGACATAGCTATTTTCTCCTTCCTAACTGGAAATAACGATATGCACCTGAAAAACTTCTCCATGATCAAAAATCCTATTGATTGGGCACTATCTCCAGCTTATGACCTTT
>JAGLSB010000856.1 GCA_023135955.1 Bacteroidales bacterium
TTCAACATATTGTTCCAGATATGATGGATATTTATCAAGTCCAGTTGAAGTTTTAAATTCCTCCTTTGTAAGATCTGTAGCCCAGCGTTTTGAATTCAGAATTTCAATATCCTTTTCATAATCAATCAATTCTCCGGGAAATGCCTCCCACTGAATCAGATCGACCAAATGCGTACCAACATCAGCTATTGCTTCACCTTGCTGCTCAATATCAAAAACCCATGGTGGTCTTTTTAAAGGTATGCCGGAAATAACTTTTAGAAAATGATGCACACTTTCTTTTGAAATAGCAGGTTCCTCAATTGATCCAATTTGTAGCTTTCCAAATATTTCTTCCCGTTGAGAAAATTCTCTCTGTAATATAGTTGTAACCTCAAATCGTTCTGTCATTATATCATATAGGAGAACATCATTCTCTTTGGCTAAACTATATGCTTCTTTCAATAACTCGAAATCAGATGGTTCTATAGCCATTGGTTTATCAGCTAATACATTCAAGCCATTTTTGATGCATTCATATATATATTCTGTTTTTTTCTTGTTATTCCCGGCCAAAGTAACAAGATTACCAGGCTTCTGGTCCAGCATTTTCTCAAAAAAATCATCTCCCAGATATAAATTCTGTTCCCACACGGTTGGATCTTCACTCCTGGAATTATAAGCGTCTATTCTGGAAAGATAATCCTGTACTTCCGGACCATCAGGAGCATAAACAAAAAACTTACTATCTATCTGAGGATACATATATTTCTGTATCAGCGAAGCATGAAAATGGCCTGGAGCAACCGTCATAATAGTTAATAGATCTGTATTTTCTTTGGTAGTGGAATTTTGCTTACAACTCATTAGAAATAAGATATTAATTATTATAAATAATAATTTTGCGTTTTTCATTTTTTGTTGTTTTTATGTATGAAAATAATTCTGCACTAATATTTTAGGGGAGACAAAATGTTTAAAGTTAAAAATAAACAATTTTTTCGTTCATAAACTATATTTTTAAATAATCCAATCCCCAGGGCTTTCGGTTAGAGCGTCTAAGCATACTGTTCGCTTCATTACTGTTTAAGAATTTCTCAGATTTAGGATCATATTGTAGTTTTTCTCCAATTTTCATGGCAATGTGACTGATAAGACATGTAGCACATGCTCTATGTCCGGGTTCAACAGGTGAAATGGGTTCTTTTCTTGATTGAATGCAATCCAGCCAGTTACCATGCTGTTCATTGCTCTTATATAGATGTATTTCATTCTCCTGAATCACAGATGTCAGAATTGATGGATCGCTCGCATCCAATGCTTTACTACTTTCATCCTTTGCAACAGGATCAGATGCAGTAGCCTGATAATTACCTCTGGAAACGAATATCCATCCTTCAGTTCCAATATATCGAATGCCATTTGGATATCCTCCACTGATATACATTTCAACATCATTCTCATACTTGGCTTTAACCATAAAGTCACCATGTACATTCCATAGTCCGGATTTTGGAAACTCTGCGATGGCTTCTATTTCCACAGGATTAGTATATTCAGTATTTAGTCCCCAGTTAGCAGAATCGATATGATGTTGCCCCCAACCAGTTATCATCCCAGCTCCGTATTGCTCAAGCCTTAACCATCCGGGGCGACTATAATCATTTTGAGGATGGACTCCTATTTCGGTATAATAAACTTCGGGAGTAGATCCCAGCCACATATCATAATTAAGATTTGCGGGAACAGGCATTTCTGGTGCCTCAGGCCCACCGGGATCACCTGGAAGGCCAATTTTAACAGTATGAATATCACCAATCCGACCATTTCTCACCAATTCTGCAGCAATTCGGAACTGAGAGGAAGATCTTTGTTGTGTCCCCATTTGAAGAATTATACCTTTTTCCTGCACAATATCACTTAGTATTCTTCCTTCATGTACCGTTAAAGAGGTTGGCTTCTGTAAATAAATATCCTTTCCTGCCAGTGCTGCTTCTACTGCAGGTTGAGAGTGCCAATGATCGGGAGTGCTAATCATAACAGCATCAATATCTTTATTTTGAAGCATTTCCCTATAGTCATCATACATTTTAGAATCCAGATATTTTTTATTCTCTGTTTTCTTTCCATAAAATTCATCCACCAGTTGTTTACCTTCTTTCAACCTTTTTGAATCGACATCGCTCACTGCGATAATTCGTGCAATATCATATTTCAAGGTTTCACGGAGGTCATGAGTTCGAGCAATACGTCCCAACCCAATTTGACCAATATTAATTTTATTGCTTGGTGCTGACTTGC
>JAGLSB010000086.1 GCA_023135955.1 Bacteroidales bacterium
GACATCAAAGAATTCTACACTCTCTTTCCGGGAGGACCTCTAAAAAAAGCAACTCGTATTGCTGGTATTCCCAAACCAAGCAGCTGTGTCTAAATATTAAAAATTAAAATCATGAGTAAAAAAAATGAAAATCCCTTAAAAAAAGTCTGTATTATATGTGCTAAAGCCTCAATTGAAGACGTATATGCAACTCTCGTAATGGCTAATGGAGCTGTTATGGAAGGTATAGAAGCAAAAGTATTCTTTACCTTTTTCGGATTGGATGGAATAACAAAGAAACAAATGAAAAAACTTCATACAGCGACGGTTGGGAATCCCGGGATGCGTATGCCAGGCGGACTACCCTTCCCTACTCTTCTGGGTCTAATTCCTGGTGTTGAAGCCGGTGTTTCAACAATGATGAAAGGAACAATGGACAAACTGGATATTCCTCCTGTTGAAGAATTCCTGGAAATGATAACAGCTGGTGGAGGAGAAATCTATGCCTGCAAACTCGCTATGGACATGTTCAAGCTGGAATTAAAGGATTTATGGGAAGGAACCAGCGGTGTACTTACTATTGGTGAATTTTATGAACGATGTGATGGAGAGAATACGCAGATTATATTTACTTGATATTATTATTTTTGAAATATTTTTTTCAGAATGATAATTTGAAAGAAAACTATTGAGCTAAGTTTCGCAGAGGTTTACATCAGCGCCTACGCATTTAAAATATCTAACGCAGAGTGCCTTATGGACGACCACATGATTTCAATAAGTCTGGAAAGCCTAAATATTAATAACCACGGGGGTTACCCGTGGTTTGAAATCGGAATATAATACTTGATTGTATTATATCAGATATAATGAAATATTGCTGTTTTCGTATCTTTAACTATTAATAAAAAACCCGAGGCAGCGCCATCGAGGTATTAAAAGTTGTTTACCATGCAACAGATTTATTTCCGATCCAGGGTCGGGGAATAAACCACTACAGATTTAAGTCCTACTGATTCAAGAAAACCGGTTTAAATGTTAGCATAACATAAAACCAAAATGGTTCACCTGCTGGATTACTATCTGAAAAATTTCCAAGTTTAAGAGCTTCCATAGTCTCTGAAGTAATATAATAGGAAATCCCAGTACTTAATCCAAACTGAGGATTAAATGAATGACTAAATGCTAAATCTATTTCAGATCCAAGTTTCTTATCGTAAAATTCTGTAGAATTTATATCATGAGTAAGATTATTCTGTAATAAGAAATAATGATACTGCAGACTCAATTTAGATTTACTTCCGGCCGTGTATTCAATCTTTATGGCAGGATTCACCAAACCCGCTCCCTTTGTAGATGAAGGTAGATATATGAATTGATTCATTGATCCATTATAAATATATCCAGCACCATACAAGTTATCAAAAGCATGGTTTGTTTCATGATATGTAGGATCTTGTTCTGAGTCATCATTTCCTGAGAAAAC
>JAGLSB010000087.1 GCA_023135955.1 Bacteroidales bacterium
TCATGCAATTCTCTTAAGCGAATCAAAGTGTCATTTACCAAAATACCCGACAGGGTGGCATCATCAGACGGAGCCGCCAGGGCATCGATATTCTCCTGTGCGTATTCATCCAGTCGATCGGCCCAGCTACCTCCTTCTGGCAGGAGTCCCGCGGAAAGGGTGTAAGCATCATTCGCTACCGGTATACCTGGATCTACTATGATTTCAATATCTTTTGTGCCCGATCCGGAGGGTACAGTTACTCTTGCTTCTCCATAGGAGGTATAGGGGGATGTATTCTGCTCCAGGACTACTACTAAATCGAGTATGGAAGCAGCTGCATAGGAAACCGAAGCGCTAAGCGTTTCTCCCTGTACGACGGATTCGGGAAAGCTAAGGCCCGAGATGCTCTCAATTATAAAGTTCAAGGTATACATCTGTGTGGTCTGATTATCCTCAGCGGTAACCAATATTTCAGTGGTTCCGGGCAATCCGTCTGCATCGAATATTTGCAGGGATGCACCTGCATCCGCTGTTTGTGCCATCACTCCAGGTACATCTACGGTATTGGCCGGCAGGATAACATCGTTGGTGGTTTCCTCCGGCAAAAAATCAGGAGGGCTCACCCCGTTCACTTTGATATTCGAAAACTTTTATATTTACCTTCATTATTTCAAATAAGCTATTGAATCAAAACTTTATCAAATATAGAGAATTGCTTACTTTCAATTTGAATAAAGTACATTCCGCTTATCAAATGATCCAAATTCATTTTTACCGATCTGCTGAAACAATTTTGCTCCTCCTGAATGAGCGTTCCGGATAGGTCGAAAACGCGAATATTTTCGATGTTAAAATTTGATGATATGCTAAGTTCGCCTTCGATTAATGGGTTGGGATATACCTTTACCCTGGCTTCTTGAACTGAAGCAACAGATACAGGTGTATTCACGGTCAGCTCACAACTGTCTTTAAAACCACCATTATTTGTAGTTAGCGTAATGGTAGCCGAGCCCAGGGACACAGCTGTTACAGCCCCACTTGCATTTACGGTGGCTACACTTTCATTACTCGAACTCCAGGTTACTGTTTTGTCGACAGCCTCAAGCGGAGCAACTGTTTTGGTAAGCACTTCGGTTGATCCAATGTTTAAGCTAAGAATGGTCGGTAATACAGATACTCCGGTTACAGGAACAGATTCAGGGGCTCCATAGCCAAGAGTAAAATTATCGAACCAATATGTATTATTGTACTTCGCTGATTGTATGGTTAAGTTAAGGTATTTAGCAGTATCTCCCGATAATACAACAGATATGCTTTGCTCCTTATATCCGGACTCCATTCCAGAGTAGTTTATAGTTCCCCCGTTGTCAATTTTTGTTATGCTTACTGAAGATACATCGCTACTATCTGCATTGTAAGCTTTAACAATCACCCAAAAGGGCTTGCCCGGAGGAGCTGACTGTGATTTTGTCTGGAAGCTGAATTTATAGGGTCCATCTCCAAAATCTGAAATATCGATAATGTGTGTTTTTACTACTGCACTTGATGTTGAAGAAATGCTATTAGCGATAGTTACTTTGAAAGCTTGCGATGAGCCTACACCTGCCTCAGGATCCAACCCACTTTCAGATGCTTGAAAAACGTTGGTTGTGTTTTCATGAATATAAAATCCTTTAATTGTCCACTTATCAGAATTTGTTGTGTCCTGATACATTGAAGTTGTGTCTTCAATATCCCAATTATTAATATTTACCTGACTCCCGAGGCCTGGTTCAACTGTTATTGTGCAGTTTGCCGTGTACTCACCGTCAATTGTTGTTGCCGTAATACTTGCAGAACCAACACCAACGGCGCTCACCAAACCACTTGAATTAACAGTGGCTACTTTTGGATCATTAGTGCTCCAATTTACTTCTCTTTTAAAGGCATCTGATGGTAGGACCGTTTCAGTAAGCATGCCCGATGTTCCAACAAATAATGTCAGACTGGTTGGAGATACCTTTACTCCACTCACCGAAACAGAATCGAATTCATTTTTTATAACACGAACAAAGGATACCGGAACCTCTTCTTCAGAATGCAATTCGAAATCATAGTTGAAACCGGTAGCATCAAATTTCGCAGTTACAAAAAAAGTGGCTGTTTTGATTGTATCTGTTCCGGAAGCACTAATCGTTTTTTCCTGAGGGCCACTATTGTTGTGGTATACTAATTTCAAAGTACCTGCAACACCATCCCAAAATGAAACTTTAATGGCAACATTATGCTCAACATCTGCAGGAAAAACCACATCATCTGCAGCAAAACCTATCTTTTACCTACCAGTTGATTCCATGTTTACTCTTTAAAACAATATATTTTAGAAAAGCCTATTTTAGGACAAGATATAAAACAAAAAAAGAGGATAAGCTTTTAAGCTAACCTCTTTTTTATATAGATTATTCTTAGAATACTATTTCATAATTGTTAGCTTCTCCCTGAAGTATTTTGAACCGACTTTCACGTTCACAAAATACATTCCCGATTCAAAGGAGCTTAGATCTATTATCAGATTGTAGCTATCCATTGAATTGTTATATACAACTTCACCGGCAAGGTTAATGATGTTAACAATCTTCTCTGCATTTCCAGAATTCCTTAATTCTACAAGCAAACTTGTATTTGCTGGATTAGGATACATTTTAAACTCTGCTTTTGCACTTTCAATTCCTGTTGGCCAACTCACTGAATAATTAACAGTAGCTGTGGATTCAAGTTCTCCATCTGAAACAAGAAGCTGCAAAGTGTAATCACCTGAAGCAGCAAATGTAAGATCTGTAACTGCCTGATCTGCATTTGCAATAGTTACACTACCTGCATCACCGGTAAGAACAGACCAAACGTAAGTCAACTCACCACCTGGTAAACCATCATCTGATACGATGGCATTGGTGCTGACAGCGACACCTGCATCGGCTGTTAAATCAGCAGAAGCAAAACTAACACCTGGAGCAGTATTTGTTTGCTCAGCAATGAAAGTGAGGTTATATGAAACAGTGGTTGAAGCGTCTTCAGATGTTACTTCAACTACATCATCAAAAGCAATATTACCAACGGTTCGTTCAAAGCCCAATTTATCAAAAAATATGGTAGTTGCCCCCGGGGCAGCCTCAATGTATGAAGAGAATTTTTCTACAGCTGTACCACCGGGGATACCTGCAATAATCAGACTCTCCTGATCAACATAATATACACTCGAAAGCACATAAGCGTCGCTGGCAAGTGATTCTAATTTTAACTGATAGGTTTTTTTGTCACCATTTTGAGCTACTACCTCAAAAACAATCGCCTCGGTGGCCATTACATTAGTATATATACCATTAAAGTTCAGCACTTTAAGGGGGGCCAATTCTCCGACATCATTTAGGATATTCATAATGGAAAGCTCAGAGGAAGTCGTTACATTTAATGAGACTGTCTCCAGACTTGTTCCGGGAACAATACCTGTAATCTCGCCATCTCCAATTGTAAGACCAGAGCCGTCCTTCGCTACAAGACCTGTGTTGGAATCAAGTGCAGCTGTGGATAAGAGATATTTGGTTATTGTTAAACCATCTTCTGCAGTTACCACAAGGCTGTCTCCTTCAGTAATTGAAGCTGAAATATCCAAAGCCGCTCCGGTGGTTCCGCTTAACACTTCTAAAGTTTGGTTTTCATTAGCCTTAATTAGCTTTGAATAGAAAGCTTCAACAGTTTCACCGTTGCTCAGACCAATAATATTCAGATCTCCAAAATACCCCGGATCAACAACATAAACCACAGAACTTACCGTTGAAATATATGTAGTTACCGGATCCAGATTATGACTTCCGAGGGTTGAAGCAAGAACTTCCCAGTCAATACCTTCAATAGCTGCATTTGACCAGATCCATTCAGAATCTTCAGGACTAGTTCCACCAGATTCAATATAACTTGGGTTTCCTTTCCAAATATTACTCTTCCTCTGCAATCTATGACCTTTACTTCCATCCCAGTCATAACCTCCAATATCACCAAATTCTGTACCGTCTTCAAACCCTATCATATCTATTAAAGTCAGGTCCTCCATATCACCAATTGCTTTTTCCCCGGTAAGAATAGAATCATTTTCAATTCTAAAAAGATAATGAATAACATCTTTTTGTCGGGTTAGAAGAGGAGTGTTTACAGGGAAGGTTAATCCCCATACATTATCCATATCTTCAGGGAAGGTTATATCAAATTGATCCAGTGAAAAGTAGTCGTTTTCTGTTGTAATTTTTAACATCTTCCTGTCTCCAATAAGGAAAGCATCACCCGGATCTAAAGATGGATCTACCGCATTGTCATATTCTAATACTTTGTAACCTGTGGTTTCCCATAATGCCGGGTCATCAGTGAATTTAAAGCCAGGAACATAAAGTTTATAAGCATTTAGGAATGGAAGAACTGCCTGAACTGCTTCTGCCGGATTTTTAACCTGAGCAGTTGCTATCATGTAGTTACTCAAGTCCAGAATCTGATTTCCCGGATTAGATATTTCAAGAAATTCATTTGTTGTCTTAAACTTATGCTGAAATTCTGAGAAGAAAGGATCTGCATAGAATTTTTGGATGTCCTCATCTGCCACCATCTCAACAAATGTTATCGCGTATTCGTTTGTTTCAAGACCCGACTCAGATGTTATAGTAATGGTAGTGGTTCTTTCTTCAAATCCCCCACTTAAGGAAATAGCCGGATCAATCTCTACTTTGGCATTCAGGTCATCAGCATAAGCTGCCAGGGCAGGAATGTTTTTTGTCCCGGGTCTTAGAGTAATATTATATAAATGAAAATTAGGTGAAAATCCGGGAATAGTATCCCCGTTTAACCAACTGAAATCAAAATTATCAGCAGGAGTTATATCTGGCCAGGTAATTGCTGCTAGTGAAGCATTATCGCTTTCCACATAATCCTCAACATCTATAAAATATTCTTTTACCGCACCACTTTTGGCAGTTACTTCTAAGATATCTCCAAATTTAAGATCTACTCTTTCAGTTCCATCAACCCAAAGTATTTTCACGCTGGCTTCAGGCGCCCATTCAAGATATTTGAATAAGCTATCTACCCTGGTAGCAAAACCAACACTCCCAATGGTATCAATTCCTGGTATATCTTCTGTAACATAATATGGAGTTCCTCCAACAAGGGCAAGGGTTCCTGGCGGATCTTCATCCGGATCGGGATAATTTATGCTGTGTCTAGGAAAAACCAGGTTCATATCATCACTCGGATCTAAAACCGTAATTGTCAATGTTTGTTCTGTTAGTTCTGTCCCGGTTGCTTTAACAATTAGTTGATCTCCAGACTGACAAATATGATGAAGTGAATCATCGAAAGAAGGATTTTCCACAAATTGCCATCCCATTCCATCTCCAAAAATTAATTCGTGAATCAATGAGTCTTCTTTATATATTCCCCATGGTAAAGTAAGGGTACTGTTTACCAGGTCAACAGTAATATCAGGATGAGCTGTTGAAACATTTATTGGAAAAGCCCCATGATTTTTAACGGTTCTAAATGGCAGTCCTGGATTCAAATGTTCAAGAAGCATCCATTCGGAATCAGAAGCATCTGTTCCTCTGGAATAGTCCCAGTCTCCCAAATTACCTTGTGGTATAGAAGACTTCCTCACAAGGGTATTATTTGTCAATGGTTCAACAACCCCGGCAACTGGATATCCGCCAGTAATGATTATATATTCTCCAGATTCATCAAGATTGTTGTTTACACAATCAATGAGAATAGAATCTGTTTCAGAAGATTTATACCACATTAGGATTCCTCGATTGCCGTTCCATGTTTGCATTACTTCGTAACCTATACTGACTGAATCAATCAATACACCCGTATCAAAAAGATCTCCATTTTCCGGCTGATATACAAGTCTGTCCGAGAGATCATGCATTTCATTCCAGTTTGATGTCCAGCCCTCCAGACCATCTTCATAAATGTTTGAAATAACATATGTTTCCTTGGGTTGAAGAATGGTTCCCTGAAAATACATCAGTTTGGATAAGCTAACAGATCCCTGTGCTTGTTGAAGTATAAAATTAGACAAATCAAGAGCTGAATCACCAACATTACATAACTCAATATAAGCTCTGGGGTGAGCGTCCAATCTTGCCTCAGAGAAGATTAGATCTGGAATTGTATCCTGGGCATAGGTAGCTACAGACACAATTAGCGACATAATAATTAAAAGTAAATTTTGTTTCATGATATTTTCTTTTAGTTGTTAATATTTAATGGTATATAACATTACTTTATTTAATAAATTAATTCTAGTGGTATAGAACTTAATTCAATGTAAAATTATTTTATATTTTTTATAATATGTATAATATTTATTCCAAAAAGGAGGTGAATTTTGATATTGATAGCGAAATTAAATAAGGGCTTTATTATAAACCTAAATAAGTTAAAAGAAACAGGAAATATTCAATAGTACTTTTATTTACTGTCAGAGCTTATCAGGGATATCCGAAGTACTGAAAAGATTTTCATGCAAAAAAAAGGGTATCCAGAATGACCGTATATGCAGAAATAACTTTTTTTATTTGCAAAATGGAATATAATAGTACCTTAACGCCGGTTAAGTTTTGTAGTTTTAAAATTAAAAATTCAAACCAATGGTTCTGCGCGTTTACCAAAGATCGTCCTGAAAAATGATAAAGCCATCATTGAAGTTGAAGTTCAGAATTTCGGACAAACGGTCTCTGAAACTGCAGATATTATCATCCAGCAGAAAGAACATGAAAAGTGGTCGACAAAAATCAGAGCTACGGTTGAACCACTTCAACCTTTCGAATCTAATATAGTTAAGCTGGAAAGACCAATCAACTTTGTGAATAATGAAATTAAGGATGTGCGAGTTGTAATTTCTCACCCAAATCAGAAAGAGATAAGTTTAACTGGACAAGTATCAGTACAGTGCGAGGAAGAAACAAAGATTATAAAAAACAATAGATATGAAGGCAATAAATAGAACTGTATTAGGTATGCTGGCATTGCCGATATTTTT
>JAGLSB010000088.1 GCA_023135955.1 Bacteroidales bacterium
CATGACCGGAGCTGGTGGAATATGATAAAATCCGGATCCACAATTACGATGGAAGCCTGGGATATGAAATATAAACCAAACTCCGATTGGAATCATGCCTGGGGGGCCGTCCCTGCCAATATTATTCCACGCTACCTCTGGGGAATCAGACCATTAAAACCAGGTTTTTCAGAGGCGATTATACAACCTCAGATTACAGACTTATCATTCAGTGAAATTAAATTTCCAACAATAAGAGGATCGATTGAAGCTAAGTTTAAGTTAACAAAAGATAATAACAAAGACTATGAAATTAGAATCCCCGGCAACATGGTAGCAAATTTTGTACTACCTATAAATGAAGCTGGGAATTATGATGTATTTGTAAACGGCAATCAACTTTTTACAAAAGAAAACAACATCACTCTCAAAGCCGGATGGAATAAAATTGAACTAAAGACTAATTAAAAAATTATTTCATTTTACAGCTAACAAAGCTCTATTTCAGAAACTTTACTTGCTTGTAAATAAACACATGACGGGTGCTGAGCGTGAGTCGAAGCATAGGCACTCTAAGTACTTTAGTTCACTTTAAGTACTTCTATCATTAGAATACTTCAACCCCCACGGAGCTCTTATCTCATCCATTATTCGCATAATTTGCAGCGATTCCTCTAATGGCATGAAGGGAGATTCTTTAAGTCCGGCTTTCATGCACCTCATCACTTCCTCAGCTTCATTTACTAAGCCTCCCACAAATATGGGTTCTTCAATAACTTCTATCTCTTTTTTTCCAATTACCAAAGTTGCTTTAGTTGGAACTGCAAATATTTCGTGAATTTTAATGTGACCCTCTGTCCCATAAATATATGCTTCATTTACTCCATTTGTTCTTAAAGCAAAGGAGAGATTTGCAATTTCACCTTTATCATATTTTAAAAGAGCAACACCCTGCTCATCAGAACCATAATCGCCTATATGTCCAAACCCAAATACACTTTCAGGAGCTTTCCCAAAAATCATAGAAGCAAATGAAATAACATAAACACCTACATCCAATAGACTTCCTCCACCAAGTTCCGGGTTCAAATGTCTTGCTGAAGGTTCAAATTCTCTTCGGGCACAACGTGATGCTTGTAGCATTCTTACTTCCCCAATTCTACCACTCTTTACCCAATTTTGCACTTTTTTCATCAATGGAACATGCCTGGTAATCATGGCTTCCATTAAAAACACATTTTCTTCTTTCGCTACAGCTATCATCTCTTCTGCTTCACGTGCATTTATTGTCAAAGCTTTTTCACAAAGAACAGACTTCCCAGCTCTCATACATAAGACACTATTCTCGAGATGAAAAGTATGTGGTGTCCCAATGTAAACTACATCAACATCAGGATCCTCTGCCAGAGCTTCATATGATCCATGAGCCTTGGGAATACCATGCTTTTCAGCAAAGTTTTTCGCAGTTACTTCATCTCTGGATGCTACCGCAGTAATCTCTGCTTCAGAAATTAATTTTAATGCTTCAACGAATCTTCCGGATATATGACCCGTACTTAATATTCCCCATTTAATTTTTTCTGACATGCTTATTGTTTTTATTAAAATTTTTCTAAAATATGATTCAAAATAGTTCTAATTATGTTGTAGGAACTGGTTGCAGGTTGCACACCATTCGCGGAATCAATCATGCGAGTTATCCAGAATGGCAAAAGTTCATTTGTCAGATGATTTTCCGCTTCCGTTAGTAATTTAGTTACTTCTTCTTTTTGCATAATTTAAAAGTATGAATTCGTAATTGCCAGTTTGATTTAATTATTGAGTCATTTTAGTATCTTAACTTTCTTTTATTATTGAAAATTCAGGACTGTTAATATTACAATAAAATTTTATATTTATTAATAAACTTAGCCTCCAATTGAAAACCATAACTACTTTCAAAACAAAGCAATATTATATTATCTTTTGTGAATATTATGGTTGTATATTCACAATATTTATGTTTATTTTCCTGCAAAAGATATTACTGAAATAGAAGAAGGGGGAAACAATATATCCGGTGTTAAAGATATTCAGTTCGTGAAGATTGAAAATGATAATGCTATTTTTACTGTGGATTCTGGTAACTATTCATTCGAATCACAGTTAAAACTAGAATTCAACCCTAAAGGTTTTAATTAAAAATAAATGGCTCAAACTAAAAACTAAATTATACACAAATGAAAAAAACAGTCGTATTATTTTTTCTTTACCTATTCATGGTAGGAACCTATGCACAAGACGACATGCTATGTGTAGGAAAACACTGGACAGAAGATGAAGCCAACCTGATAATGAAGAAATTCGCTAGTGAGTGGGATGACCTTGAATCCTGGGAAGCGCGTTCTGCCGTTATTAAAAAAGGTATCATAACCGGAATGAAACTAGACAAAATGCCTGACATTGAAGGAAATTTCAATCCAATAATCAGGAATGCCAAAACTATGGATGGATACATTGTAGAAAATATTGCCATTGAAAGTTTCCCCGGATTTTATATCACAGGAAATTTATACAGTCCTATTGACAAAAAAACCAAAAATCCAGCTATTCTTTCACCACATGGTCATATGTCAGATAAACGTTTTAAAGAAGATGTACAATCGCGTGGTGCAACTCTGGCACGAATGGGAGCAATTGTATTTGCATACGATATGGTGGGCTACGCTGAATCGACGCAAATAAACCATGAGATGCCAATAGCATTATTACTTCAAACCTGGAATAGTAAAAGGGTACTTGAATATTTGTTGTCACGTTCTGATGTAGACTCTGAAAGAATAGGGATGACAGGTGGTTCCGGTGGAGGAACTCAAACTTTTGTATTAACAGCAATTGACGACAGAATAAAAATTGCCGTTCCGGCGGTTCAGGTATCAGCTCATTTTTTTGGAGGTTGTATTTGCGAAAGTGGCATGCCAATTCACAAGAGTGAAAATCATCAGACCAATAATGTTGAAATCGCTTCACTGTGTGCACCACGGCCAATGCTTCTTCTTTCTGATGGTCACGACTGGACAAGAAACACTCCACGAATTGAATATCCATATATTCAATCGGTTTATGCTCTTTATAATGCCGAATACAAAGTAGAAAATGTCCACTTCCCAGCCGAAAAACATGATTATGGCTATTCAAAACGTTCCGCTATGTACATATTTTTTGCATATCATCTTAAACTGAATATCAGTAAAGTTACTATCACTAGTGGCGTGCAGGAAGATTTCGTAAAAATATTGCCTGAAGATGACTTGAGAGTATTTACTAAAGAAAATCCAAGACCAGATGACGCTCTTATTGGGGATAAAGCTGTGATGAAATATTTGGGAATGGATTGAAATAATGAGGAATAAACAAAACAATATACATCATGAAGACTTCTTTTAAATAGTTGAGGATACTGATTATATTGTTTCTACTCCTTTCTTCAAATAATTTTACCTGCGATGTTTTTGGACAAAACCCTCGTAATGAAGGATCAATAGATGCCTATTTACGCGACGACGGTGATGAACCAGACAGAATTATGATGAGTCACTCTGATGACGAGGGATACTAATGGATCTTTGCCCAAAAATCTGAAATTCAAATCCCGGGGCTAGTGTTGAATTGCTTAAATTATTAAGCGGTAATTGGCTTCTTGTTTATAGTGATGCTTTTGAGCAAAGCTCTTCCACATTCTTGAAAACCGGGAAGAATAAAATTCTATGTTAACATTCTCCTTCAAGTCAATCTCATACAAAGTGATAAATATCTTTTCAAATTTGTTTTATTACTGCCATTTTACCTAAAAAACTAATTGGAATGAAAAAGTGATCAATTTATTTTTCTTATTTTAAAACCCAAAACGACTACGTCATCAACTTGCTTGTGATCTCCTTTCCATTCATAAAATGTTTTATTTTCAAACGTAATACTGTTCTATATTGAAACATTTTGTATCTTTGCACCGTAAACGAAGGAAAACAAATAGGTATGAAAACAAAATTATCACAAAAGCAGATTGGTCAGAGGATAACTGAACTCCGTAAAATTAAAGGATTGTCTCAAGAAGATTTGGCGAGAAGTATTAATGTTTCTCGTTCATCATTGGCTCAAATTGAATTAGGTAATAGAAGTGTAAATATCCTTGAATTACAACAGTTATCAATGGAATTAGGGTTTTCATTAGATGATTTTATGTCTAAAGATTTTGAGATTCGTCAAGAAATCAATGGTGAAAATGAACAAAGCACTAATATAATTGAAGAACGTATTGCTGTTCCTGTTTTAAAAGTTGATAAGTTTAAAAATGTGTTATTATACATTTTAGAAAAATGTGCAGGAAAGCCAAATGTTGGAGAAACAATCCTTTATAAGTTGTTGTATTTTTCTGATTTTAACTACTATGAGTTGTATGAAGAACATTTAACTGGGGCAAAATATAGAAAGTTGCCTTATGGACCTGTTCCTCAAAAATTAAATGTAATTATCAATCAAATGATTGAGGGAGGAACATTGAAGCGTGTTAAAACTGAATATCACGGTTTTCCACAAACACGGTATTTGCCTTTGGAAAAAGCAGATTTAAAAGAACTAAAAGCAAGTGAAACAAAAATCCTTGATAGAGTTATTGAACAAATGAGCGACTGGTCTGCGGCAGCAATAAGTAATTATTCTCACAAAGATTTACCCTGGTTAGCTTCAAAAGAGGGAGAAGAAATAAATTATGAATTAGCTTTTTATAGAGATGCTCCTTTCTCAGTAAGAAATTATGGAAATGAAATTGAACAAGAATGATTTTTGAGGAATTAGCAGAATTTAAAAGAGATTTAAAAAAACTCTTGAAAAAATATAGAACGTTAAAGAATGACTTAGACGTTGTAAAAAAAGTGTTGGAATTTTCTCCTTCTGAAAGACCTCCATTCAGTTTTCGTATTGACAATTTAGGTTTGAAAACCTGTGTAATAAAAGTAAAGAAAATTGCTTGTAGAGCATTAAAAGGACGAGGAGTTAATTCAGGCTTACGTCTGATTTATGCTCACTTTCATGAGGAAGATAAAATAATCTTTATTGAGCTATATCATAAGAATGATAAAGAAAATGAAAACAGACAAAGAATTATTGACAATTTTAAATAAGTATTATGACAAAAGGTAAAAATCAATACGTTGTACCGGCCAAAAATGGTTGGTTATTGATAGTGTAAAATATCATCAAATTTTAAGGTTATTTCTGCAATGGCAATTTTGGTAATAAATTCACCATCATTGTATAAATGAAAATCTATGTAATCAGTAAAAATTAAATTATCTAATGATGCTTTGTATCAGTCAAATTGTTCTTTATTTACAGATCTTTTCTTTCCTTCAAGGTTTTTGTCTCCAATGTCTTTTGCTTCAATAAATCCAATTGGAATATCTTTTTTAAATATCTTTACTATGAAAAAAGTGGAATGACGAATCCACAGGAAATTTATATTGCCCCTTTGTAATTTTACCTAAGCAAATATGTGGCATAACAAATCAAGAGTTGTTCCAGCCACGAATTGTCAAAACAAAACTACAACCCCACAGGGGTTAAACATGAGAAGTTAACACATAACAAATTATGCTTCATTCTACATGATAAAAAAAAGAATTATTTTTAGCTTAATAATATCAATGTATAAAGATTTATAAAATGAAAAAACTAAACTTGAACAAGATTCTGCCAGTATTAATGGCCACAATTGTAATGGGCTTTGCTGATATTATAGGTGTAGCTACTGGTTATATTAAGAATGATTTTGGTCTTTCGGATGATCTTGCCCAGCTAATACCTTTTATGGCTCTGGTTTGGTTCTTCTTTTTAGCAGTCCCAACCGGAATATTACAGGATAGATATGGAAAGAAAATTATACTCAATATTGGTATGGGATTTATTGGATTTGGAATGATTGTTCCTTTCTTTCATTATTCATTCCCTCTTATGCTTATAGCAATGGCTTTAATCGGTATTGGAAATACAATGGTACAAGTCTCTGCCAATCCTCTTCTAATGAATGTTGTCCCGAAGGAAAAGTTTTCTAGTTTCATGAGTTTATCACAATTTTTAAAAGCACTTAGTTCACTATTAGGTCCAATACTTGCAACATTTGCTGCCCTAAAATTCGGAAACTGGAAACTAGTATTTGCAGTATATGCAGTCACATCTTTTCTGGCAGTATTGTGGCTAAATTTTACCAAAATTGAAGAATCCAAAAGCAATGAAAAACCTGCAACATTCAAATCCTGCTTCAGCCTGTTGAATAACAAGTTCGTGATTTTTATGGTTCTTGGTATATTTTTTCTCGTAGGTGCTGATGTTGGTATGAATACTAATATTGCTAATTATCTGCAATTTTCATTTAACCTTTCTCTCGAACAAGCCTCTTTGGGTATAAGCATATATTTTGCGGCTCTGATGATTGGTCGTTTTTCTGGAGCCATCATATTAAATTGGCTCTCTGCAAGAAAATTTCTTTTAGCAACAACAATTGTAGCTCTTATAAGTATGCTTGCAATGATATTTGCTCCTACTCCATTAATTGCCAAAATTGCAATTTTTATGGCAGGACTTGGTTCAGGGAACCTGTTTCCTCTGATTTTCTCTATCACTCTTGACAAAATGCCCGATCGAGCAAATGAAGTCTCGGGACTAATGATTATGGCTGTTTCCGGCGGGGCCATTGTACCTCCAATTATGGGAGTATTGAGTACCAATGTGGGCATGATGGCAAGTTTAATGGTATTAGTTGTATGTATGGTGTATATTCTTTGGGCTAGCTTATATGTCTTGAAGAAATAATCGAACAATGAAATATAAAGGAAGATACAATATTTTTGATGCTGAACAGATTGTTACATACCCTGTATGTGAACGACCAAACAAAGTAAAGCTAAACGATCTGATCGATCCGGGTCAGATCAATAAAATGAACCTTGAAGTCCCACAAGAAGTTGAAGATAAAATTATACTGCTTGCCAAAGAGATCCTTTCTGCCAGAGAAAACAACAGACCGGTAATATTTTTTACGGGTGCGCACCTGGTCAAGAATGGCTTGAGTCGCTTACTGGGAAATCTTACTAAAAAGAATCTATTTACGATTGTTTCGGGTAATGCAGCTACTTCAATACATGACTTTGAATTGGGTTTAATTGGAGAAACCAGTGAATATGTACCACAAGCTCTCGAAAAAGGACAATTCGGAATGGCTTTTGAATTCAATTACATTAATGCTGCACTTAGTCTTGGAAACAAACATAAGCTGGGCTATGGAGAATCCATTGGTAAAATGATTTGTGATGACTCCTTCCGAAAAGAAGCTATAAAAATCCTTGGACCAGAAAACTCTGAAATAAATTTCAAATATCCCGAACTAAGCGTTCAGGCTATTTGTTATGAAACCAAAATTCCCATGACAATTCATGCAGGAATTGGAACAGATGTTACCGACCAGCATTTCTATTTCGATGGCGAAGCGTAGCCGAAGCTGAGTAGTTGAGTAGTAAAACATTTAAGCATTTTAATATGAATACAATGACAAAAACAGAAAAGTTCTATATAGGATACGATATTGGAGGTACAAAATGTAGCGTAGTATTAGGTGATAAGGAATTCAATATTCTGGAGAAAGTGGTTTTTGCGACAGAAACAGATAGAGGCTATGAAGAAATTATTAATGACTTTAAATCTCACACTTATAATTTCTTTGAAAAATATGATAAGAATAACTTAGTCAAAATCGGTATTAGCTGTGGCGGGCCTCTCGACTCAAAGGAAGGCATAATCTATTCACCTCCCAATTTACCTGGTTGGGATTCTGTACCAATCGTTGATATATTTAATAAAGAATTTGGTGTAGCTGTTGAAGTTCAGAACGATGCAAATGCCTGTGCGCTTGCTGAATGGATGATGGGAGCAGGTGTTGGAACAAAGAATATGGCCTTTCTGACATTCGGGACAGGAATGGGAGCCGGACTCATATTAAATGGTCAGCTTTATGCCGGAACGAATGATTTGGCAGGTGAAGTGGGACATATCAGATTGGCCGAAGATGGTCCTGTTGGCTTTGGTAAAGCAGGTTCTTTTGAAGGCTTTTGCAGTGGAGGAGGAATTGCCCAACTAGCCAACAGCGTAATTTCTGCAAAACTTAATGCTGGAGAAAATGTAGGTTTTTGTCCTTCAGAAGAATTAATTAAGGATATTACAGCTAAATCTGTTTTTGTTGCAGCAACTGCAGGAGATCCTGTTGCAAATGAAATTGTTAATATTTCAGCTGATTATCTTGGGAAAGGCCTGGCCATTTTAATAGATATAATAAATCCCGAATGCATTGTAATAGGAAGTATCTTTGCCCGAAATGAAGAACTCTTTAAACCTCATATTGAAAGAGTCCTTAATCGTGAAGCAATTCAGGCAGCTAAAAAAGTTTGTAAAATAGTACCTGCAAAACTAGGTGATAAAATAGGCGATTACGCAGCATTATGTGTTGCCTTAAATTGAAATATTTAAGTATATTATAGACCTTGAAATTTCATTTCTCTAGCCACGAAGTGACTAAATATAATAACCTTGGGTGCAACCCAAGGAAACCAAAACCCCAGCGGGGTTGAACTATAAAAACATGGATAAAAAAAATATCTTAAACGAATTGATCAACCGATATCCCGCCTTAGAAATTTGCAGAAAGGATATCGAAAAGGCCTGCGAAGCAATAATTGATTGCTACTCTAACGATTCTAAGCTGTTACTCTGCGGAAATGGGGGAAGCGGTTCTGATGCCGACCATATTGTTGGAGAGCTTATGAAAAGCTTTGAAAAGAAACGACCTATTGATAAAAATTTTGAAAATTGTCTGAAATCTGTATCCCATGAAAGAGGAGGCTATATAGCAGAAAACTTACAAAATGCCTTGCCAGCAATTTCACTAAACGCACATAATGCACTTATTTCTGCAATATCAAATGATGTTGATGCTTCACTTGTTTTTGCTCAACAAGTAGAAGGCTATGGAAAGAAAGGTGATATTCTGATAGCTATAAGTACTTCAGGAAATTCTCAAAATATTGTTGACGCTGCCATAACAGCAAAAGCAAAAGGTATTACAGTAATAGGCTTAACTGGTAAACATGGCGGTGAAGTAAAACAATATTGCGATATAGCAATTTGTGTTCCAGCTAGAAATACAGCGGAAGTGCAGGAATTTCATCTCCCTGTTTATCATACAATCTGTAAAGTTGTTGAAAATAAATTTTTCTAAAAGGAGAATCTATTATGAAAAATTTACTTATATCGCAATTCTGACTTTTTTGTTTTGCTTCTAAGTCAGTGTAATTTTGAAAAACTTGAGAAAGATAATTTATCATCCCGCACCGTAGATCCGCAACCAGACGGAAGCATCTCTATTTTCCCACTGCCTGATATAACAACCCCAGGTGAAATGACAGAAGTTGTTAAAGAAAATAATTCTTTCGCTCATATGATTGAACAGCAGAATCAAAAGCAGAAAAGTAATCGT
>JAGLSB010000089.1 GCA_023135955.1 Bacteroidales bacterium
ATTTAAAGGTACCGGTAATATGGAACTTCAACTCGATAGAAAATTAGCTAATAAAAGGGTATGGCCAGCAGTTGATATTAATGCTTCAAGTACGCGACGTGAAGATCTTCTTTTACCTAAGCAAATGCTAAATAAATTGTGGGTGCTTAGAAATTATCTCGCTGATATGAATCCGGTAGAGGCTATGGAATTCCTTGCTGAAAGAATTAGCAAAACTAATTCTAATGAGGAATTCCTTGTGTCAATGAATAGTGAATAATAAGAAATACTTTTTAATCACTTAAACCATGATTCATTGGGAAAAGTGTCTAAAAACAGGAAAATAAATACTCCTGTTTTTCGCGTTTGAATCTTAGATTTTATAAATTTGGCATTCCAAAATGGGTATTAGTTAAGCATGTTTCTAGCTTAAAAAAATATCTTATTTGAAATCAATATGTATAAATTATTTATGCGGTTTTTACTATATAAATATCCACTATTATAGTACTTTTGGGATTTGTTTGAAAAAACCTTAAAGTTTTAATATTTAAATACTTAATCAAAATAAAATGGCAAGTAAAAAGAATTTTATGACCTGTGATGGTAACTATGCAGCTTCTCATATTGCATATATGTTTAGCGAAGTAGCTGCTATTTATCCTATTACACCATCTTCAAATATGGCTGAGAATGTTGACGAATGGGCAGCCAATGGGAGAAAGAATATCTTTGGAGAGATTGTTAAAGTAACAGAAATGCAATCTGAAGGTGGTGCTTCTGGTGCTGTTCACGGTTCACTACAAGCTGGAGCATTGACAACTACTTATACTGCATCTCAGGGTTTATTGCTTATGATACCGAATATGTATAAAATCTCAGGGGAATTACTTCCTGCAGTATTTCATGTGTCAGCAAGAAGCCTCGCAGCTCAGGCGCTCTCAATTTTCGGCGATCATAGTGATGTGATGAGTGCCCGCCAGACAGGTTTCGCCATGTTGGCAACAGGTTCTGTTCAGGAGATAATGGATATTGCAGCGGTTGCTCACCTGGCTTCCATTAAATCAAGAATTCCATTCGTTCATTTTTTCGATGGCTTCAGAACGTCTCATGAGGTTCAGAAAGTTGAAGCTCCTGATGAGGAGGAACTGGCAAAATTAATTGACATGGAAGCTCTTCAGCAGTTTCGTGACAATGCCTTGAATCCTGAGCATCCGGTTACAAGAGGTACTGCTCAGAATCCTGATGTTTATTTTCAATCGAGAGAAGCTGCTAATCCTTTCTACGAAAAGGTACCGGATATAGTAGCTGATTATATGAAAGAAGTTTCTAAGCTGACAGGTAGAGAATATAAGCCATTTACATATTATGGAGCTGATGATGCAGAGAATATTCTGGTTGCTATGGGTTCTATTACTGAAACAATTAAGGAGACCATTGATTATCTTATAGCAAAAGGAGAAAAAGCCGGACTTATTTCAGTTCATTTATACAGACCTTTTTCAGGAAAATATTTCTTTAATGTACTACCAAAATCTGTAAAAAGAATTTCTGTTCTGGATCGTACCAAAGAGCCTGGAGCAAATGGAGAACCATTGTATCTTGATATTCGTGATTTATTTTATGGAAAAGAGAATGCGCCGATGATTGTTGGTGGTCGTTACGGACTAAGTTCAAAAGATACTACTCCCGCAATGATGTTGTCTGTTTTTGACAATCTTAAAATGAATGAACCTAAGAATGGCTTTACAGTTGGAATCGTTGATGACGTTTCTTTCCTTTCATTGCCACTTGGTGAAAATATCTCTGTTGCAAAAGAAGGTACTTTTGAAGGTAAATTTTACGGTATTGGTTCTGACGGTACTGTCGGAGCAAATAAAAACTCTATTAAAATTATTGGAGAATCTACAGATAAATATTG
>JAGLSB010000009.1 GCA_023135955.1 Bacteroidales bacterium
CTCAATAGGATTTGTAAGATTACGTGTTTCAAAAGCCCGTAATGTTAAATCAACATCAACTGGATTGTCTTCAACAAGTAGAATTGGTGAGTTCCCAGGTTTGAGTACCATTCTAATTTGGTTTATTTATTTCTAAGTAAAAACAAGCTCCTTTATTCAATTTGCTCTCGGCCCAAATTTTTCCATTCATCCTTTGCACCGCTTTACTTACCATAGCTAGTCCTATTCCTGTTCCTTCGTATTCTTCAGCAAGGTGCAATCGCTGAAAGATTTTATATATTCGATTATGGTATTTCATATCGAATCCTATGCCGTTATCTTTTACAAATATATCCCATTTGTCAGTATTTTCACTACAAGCTATTTCAATTTTAGTATTATCTCTATGCGAAGTAAATTTAATTGCATTATCGAGTAGATTGCGCAAAACCAAATTCAAACCATTTTTATTCGTAAATAAAACTATTTCATCATGAAAAGAGAGCTTAATTTCAACTTTGTTGGACTTGATAATTTCAGAATATTGAAGTAATAGGTTATTAATTAAGGGCCTAAAAAGAACTTTCTCCATTTGGAAATCTTTTCTCTCCATCCGCGAATAGGCCAGTAAATCTTCGATAAGTATATTCATTTGCATGGTACTATTTCGAATATTAGCTAGAAATTCTTTTGCATCTGGATCTAAGTCCTTATTAAAACTATTGAGCAAGAGCTGACTATAACCATCTATACCACGCAATGGAGCTTTTAAATCGTGCGACACAGAATAAGTAAATGTTTCGAGTTCCCGATTAATTTCGGCCAATTGTTTGTTAGCATTTTCCAGTTTTATCGACTCACTATTAAGATCATCTACTAAATTCAACAAAGCACCCTGGCTATTTTCAAGTTCATCAGTACGCTTTTTTACAATTTCTTCCAAATGATTACGATGTTTCTCCAATTCGTTTACATTGATTTTTTGCTGAGTAATATCAAGAGCGGTAAAAGAAACTCCAATATCTAAATTATTCATATCCATAGGTGTGGAGCTTAGCAATATATCAATAATCTTCCCGTCTTTTCGTTTCATTTTTGTCTCTACAGTTCCTGTTCCTTTTTCTTTTATCTGATCATATTTTACTTTACCCACCCATTCAAATTCTTCTTTATTTGGGTAAAGCATTTTCGATTCTTTTCCCAGAAGCTCTTTTTCTTTGTATCCCATCATCTCACAGAACTTTTGATTTACTTCTGTAAGAATCCTCTTTGAAACAACCCCAATTCCAGTAGGTGCTGCTCGAAAAATACTTTCCAATTTATCTTTGGAAAATTTCAAATTCAACTCAGCTTCCTGTTTCTCTGTAACATCATGAATAATAGAAAATAAGACTTGTTTATTATCAAAATTAAGAGGACCACTATAAACCTCTACATCGCGGATATCCCCATTGGATAATTTATGTTTAAAATTAAAAAATACTTGTTTTTTGGATTTGGCACTTTTCATCTTCAATAAAACTTCCTCTTTATTTAATGTGTTTATATCATAAATTGACATTTTATTGATGAAATGATTATAGCTATAACCATAATAATTTATTGCAGCAGGATTTACATCGATAAATTTTCCATCCTCCGGATTTATCAATACCATTATTGTATTGTTATTTTCAAAAATGGATCGAAAACGAGTTTCGCTTTCCAGTAAATACCTTTCATTAAGTTTTCTTTCACTAATATCCATAACAATAGCAACAAATAAAGTGCCTGACTCATATCTAAAAAGCTGCAGATGTACTTCAACTTCATAAAGTGATTTGTCCTTTCGTTGGTGAACAGTCTCAAAAACAACTTTTGTCTTTTTACCTTTGCGTAGAGGAGTAATTAATTTTTCAAAGGATTCTTTATTAATTTCAGGTTTAATATCTACAGGTGTAAGTTTTAGTAACTCATCAATTGTATAGCCAAGATTTTGAACGGCAGCCTTATTCACCTGAGTAAAAATCAAAGTGTCTGCATCGAAAAGATATAATTCGTTTAGTGAATTTTCAAAGATGCGGCCAAAGCGGGCTAATTTTTCATCTGACTTCTTTCGTTCTGTAATGTCCTCTCCAATCGAAATCATTAAATGTTTATTAGTATCTTCCCCCTCATATATACCTGTTGCTTGCCATGATATCATTCTTTCTTCTCCTGACTTGGAAAGAATTATATTTTCATTGTAATGTGACTCATTTGCCCAGGCCTCTTTCCATACTTTGTTCATCACTTCCATTATTTCATCTGGAAAAAAAATTTCAAACCAATCTTTTCCAATTACTTCTGTCTTTGCATATCCGGTAATTATTTCTGCTCCTTTATTAAAAATCTTTATTATATGATGTTTGTCAAGACCAACAATTATTGCATTGCTTGTATCTATTATTTTTTCTGAGAATTCTTTTTCAATTATCAATTCTTCTTCAGCCTGCTTTTGAGATGCAAGGTCTACATGTGTGCCAATAATCCTCAGCGGTTTATTATCTTCCGTTCGTTTAACTATTTTTCCACGCGACAAAATCCATTTATAAGTATTATCCTTACACAGAAGTCGATGTTCAATATTTAAAAGATCTGATTCGCCACTTAAAAGTTTATCTACATCTGAAATACTTTTTTCTTTATCTAAAGGATGAAGCCGCTTTTTCCATTCATTGAAATTATTGCTTATTTCATGGTCCTCATAACCAATCATTTCTTTCCAGCGTTTTGAAAAGAAAACCTCATTTTTTACGCAATTCCAATCCCAGATTCCATCTCCGCT
>JAGLSB010000090.1 GCA_023135955.1 Bacteroidales bacterium
TTCCATGTTTCGAAACGAAATGAAGTCCATTCATCCCTATCTATATCATACTTCAAATCGAGTGGTTTCCCTTTGTAGGGCCATCCATCTCCGGTGCTGCCTTCAGCCGATTGGATAAAAACCAATCTTTTTTGGATATCCTCTGGCAGGCTTAAAATGTATTCCCCGAGATTATCGATCATCCGGAAAAAATAGGTTTTATAATCTTCATCCAAATAATATGGAAATTTCCAGTCTCGAACTTTACCAAAGGGGTTAATTGTTTTTTCCATTTCCAACTTTGGTACTCCATTTTCGTAAATCCATTCAGGTGACATGGGGCCAACCCATACGGTGAGCATGACATGAAAATCTTCTTTTGCGGCATGTTTCAGTTTTTCTCCTATTAGCTTTTCAAACTGATATTTTCCTGATTTTGGTTCCAACTCTGACCATCTAAGTACAATAGGTGCGCCTTTTACGTAAGGATATTTTTCCTTGGTGAAATCGCCATCATCCCAGGGGCTGCCCCAGGTATATGTACCCCAAACACTTTTTCTGAACTGATCCTGTGCATCGCTGGCAGCAAAACACAGTACTAAAAACAGGGTAATAAAAAATTTATTTCGCATTTTCTCTCGTTTAAAGTAAGATTAAAGATTACTGCAAATATGTTCCTGAACTAAAGGTGAAAATTTCAGAATGTGTGCGAGCATTATTCATAATCTCCAATAATTCTTTAACCATTTCAGGATGTTCTGTGGCCAGGTTGTTTTCCTCACCAATATCACTGGCAATATTATACAGCTCAGTTCTTGTTTTTTTAGGGTTTAAAACATCGTATTGCACCAATTTCCAATCACCTTTTCGAAGTGCTTTTCTACCTCCTTTTTCATGGAACTCCCAATACAAATGTTCATGCTCTTTTTGTTTTTCCTTATTGCCCAATAGGGTTGGAAGAAATGATATTCCGTCAATGTCATCGGGAGTTTTGGCACCGGTAATTTCAGCTAATGTTGGAAATACATCCCAGAATGCAGATGCATGATCCGTTTTACTACCGGCCTTAATTTTGCCATTCCAAACGGTAATCATTGGTACACGGATTCCTCCTTCGTATAAATCACGCTTATAACCTTTCAGTGGACCGTTGCTATTGAAAAAGTCTGGATCAGCACCGCCTTCCTGATGAGGGCCATTATCAGAAGTGAAAATGATAATGGTGTTATCATAAATTCCCAATTCTTTTAGTTTCGTGACAATTTCCCCCACCTGCATATCCAGGTAATCCACCATTCCGGCAAAAGCAGCGTGAGATTCTGGCTGTGAGCCATAAGGTCCGTTTCTATATCCTTCTTCTCCAAAATCGACTCCTTCATAAATAATTTCCGGTTCAAATTTACCCCTGTATTTCTCCATATATGCCTCCGTTACGAATAGTTCAGCATGTGGTATAACGGATGGGTAATACATGAAAAATGGCTTGTCTTTATTATCTTCCAGGAATTTGATGGCATATTTCTGAATATCTTCAGGGCCATATTCATCGGTTTGTTCTCCGGCATTTCCTTCCAGTATCACTTTCTCCTGATTGTGCCACATGTGGTACGGATAATAATGATGTCCGATTCGCTGACAGTTGTATCCGTAAAATTCATCGAACCCCTGATTATTTGGATCGCCTTCCGAACCGGGATAACCAAGTCCCCATTTTCCAAATGCACCTGTAACATAACCTGCATCCTGCAAGGCTTCTGCCATGGTTATTGCTTTTGCTTCAAGAGGGTGTTGTCCTTCAGGCAGAACCTCCTGGTTGCCACGAATAAATGTATGGCCTGTATGTTTACCGGTCATCAGCGCTGAACGGGAAGGAGCACACACGGTAGCGCCGGAATAATGTTGTGTAAACAACATGCCTTCAGCAGCTAACTTATCGATGTTAGGAGTTTGGAAATGTGTTTGTCCATAGCAGCTTAAATCACCGTAGCCTAAGTCATCGGCTAAAATATAAATGATATTTGCTTTCGGTTCAGTTTTCTGCTTAGTGGTATTGCTGCATGAAAAGAATGCAAAGACAATAACTAATTGAATCACGAAAAATGTTATGTTTTTCATCTGTTTAAAATTTATTGATTAGCAGTTTCTATATTTACTTCATATTTATTATCAGTTTTTATAACGCGAACAAAACTAACCGGTACTTCTTCTTCCGATTCCAGAATAAAATCAAAATCATGGTCGAAATCAGTATCACTGGAGTAGGCGTTGACAAAGAAAGTGGCCGTTCTGATTTTATCCTCACCTAAAGCTTTAACAGTTTCCTGCTGAATGCCTCTGTCATTTTTATAGACCAGTTTTAAAGTTCCGGCAACACCGTCGTAAAAAGATACTTTAATTGCCATTTTCTGTTCGCCTGATTTAAACATACGGTCATCAATGTTAAAGCCAATTTTTTTCCCTTTTCGGGCAACAAAATCGTAGTATTTATCTCGCTGAACCATCCACATCTGAATGGCCTGTTCAATTTTTAATGCCGGAGTGGTCTCGTATCCGGGAGCATCTCTTTGATAGAGCCAGCGTTCAAAATTCTTAACCGGAACACCTCCATCGTTTTTCAAATAACTTTCTCTTAGAGTACACCAGGCATCAGGCGTATCTTCTATGGTTCGCCCCATTTCCAGACTTACCCACGACAACATTTCCGGTAAAAGCGCAAATTCATTGTTAAGCAAATAATTGCATCGCATTTGAAGTAGCCTGAGATTGGCCGTAAAATAGCGGTATGGAAACGATTCCAAAGCTCCAAAGCGTGAACTTGATTGACCCTCGGACCATTTTTCCTCGTATTCTTCATTTTCTTCACCCTGAAAAACATTTTTAGCAATAACAGGGCACGATTCATCAACGTACAAATAATTGTTGTTATCTAGCTTTTGACCAATGTGTTCATCGGGAATATGGTACAAATACATTTCAACAAATCCTCTACGTATGCCAAATCCTTTGCTAAAACCATAATTGGATAGTCCTCCCATAAAAACTTTGTGTTCAACTCCTTTACAGGCTTCGCTCCAGGCATTTATGCGTTCAATAACATGCTTAACGGTATCGTTAGCCACAGCATTATTTTCACGATAAGGGCCTATACCTTCATCTCCGTTGGATGGTGAGGCATATCCAAGGAACAATCCACGCACTTCCTCCATGTGCGGAATTCCACTTTCGCCCAAAGCCGTTATAAACTTAAGGTAGCGACTATGAAATTCCGGATGGCTAACTTCGTAATTTGTTTTTTTGGGATTTTCTTTATGCTCCTTTCGTATTGGAATGTTGTATTTTTTGATCCAATCAGGTGCAAAATCAATGGCTGAAAAGTGAATGCGAACAATTGAGCCGTATCCTTTTTCAGACGCTAATTCAATATTTCTAATTAAAGCTTGAAAATTTATCTTTCCTTCTTCAGGTTCCAGGTCCCTCCAGCGCACCCAATGAGAAATAACCTGATTTGCAGGGAAGTTAAGCTCTGGTAAACACGTTATTTTATTGGTTCCTAAGCCTGAGTTTCTGGCAATGCAAAGTTTTGAAACCGCTGAAGGTTCAACGAAGCCGGGTAAGGACCAGTCCCAACCGCTTACAATTGTATCTTCATCGAACCATTGTGCAGGTTTAATTTCTGAAACGGGAGTTTTATGATACGGTCCCCAATAGGGATAATTCTCCTGCCCATATATCGAAAATGCAGACAGGCAAACAATCAGAGATATAAAGAGTAAAGATTTCATAGGTTTAGTTTTAATTAACAATTACTATCCTTTAAAAACTTTGTGTGTTTTTATATAATCCGGGTCGATGTTTATGCCCAATCCAGAGCCTAACGGAGCTTTAATAATACCATTTTCACATTTAAAAGAACCTGCCTTACTTTCGATGGGAATAATATTTCCGTTAGCATCT
>JAGLSB010000091.1 GCA_023135955.1 Bacteroidales bacterium
ATATAATTACAATATAACAAATTGACATTATGAGCCCGTCACCAACCATAGTTCCTTCATCCGGAATATCAGCATAGAATAATATCAGATATGTGAGTATAATAAATGTAATTAGAAACAAAAGATATGAGACCTTAAGGGAAATCGTACTTATGGGCCTCTTTTGATGGAGACGAAAGGGTTTTAATAAAATAAAGGATACAACAATTAGAAAAGTAAAAACTGCAATAAAAATAAAATGCAAAAAAATATTTGTGAATCCATTCATCTTAATCCTAATGAACTTATTTATAATCAAATATAATAAAGAAAAGGGAATAATCAACATCTCAAAGCAAGCTAATTATTCCCCTGTTTTATTAAGAGTATTAAAATTCTATTTTAAATATCTATCCAGCCATCCAAAGAATTCTCGTTGCCATAAGATACTGTTTTGAGGCTTCACAATGTGATGTGTTTCATCCGGGAAAACCAGCAATTTACTTGGGACACCTCTCAATTGAGCAGCATTAAAGGCCTGCAGGCTTTCAGTATAAGGAACTCTAAAATCATTTTCACCTGTAATTATCATAATTGGAGTATCCCATTTATTAACATAGAGATGTGGAGAGAAACTGTAACTTTTTGGCTTGGGGGTATCCCAATAGGCTCCTTCCATATCATGTTGAACAAAAAATGTTTCCTCAGTAGCAGCATACATAGATTCTAAATTGTAAATCCCGCAATGTGAAATAAATGTTTTAAATCTTCCTTCGTGATGTCCTGCAAGATAAAAAACAGAAAAACCACCATAACTGGCCCCAATAGCTCCTAATCTGTCTTCATCAACATAGTCCTCTGCAGCCACATCATCTATTGCGCTCAAATAATCCTTGATGTTTTGTCCGCCGTAATCACCCGATATTTGTTCATTCCATTCCGATCCAAATGTAGGCAAGCCCCTTCTGTTCGGAGCAACAATTATATAATCATTTGCTGCCATAATCTGGAAATTCCAACGATAGGAAAAAAACTGACTAACAGCAGATCGCGGGCCACCCTGGCAATATAAAAGAGCCGGATATTTTTTAGAGGGATCAAAATTCGGTGGATAAATTACCCATACCTTCATTTGCTTATTATCGGTAGTTGTAACCCATCGTTCTTCTACATTTCCTAAATCAATATTTTCATAAATGTTTTCATTTTCAAAACTGATTTGCACTTCCTCTAAGGATTGTAGATCGATAGAAAATAGTTCAGTAGCCATTGACATGGACATCTTTTCTCCGCTTATAAAACCATTACCAAGTTGAAAATTAGTATAATTATGATCGCCTTTTGTAATTTGTTTTTTTTCCTTTGATTCGATATCAATTACTGCAAGCTGGTAGGTGGCTTCTATACCTGTTTTAAAGAAAATAGATTTATCGTCTTCACTCCAAACCAGATGTTCCACATTATGATCAATTTCGGAAGTTAGATATTCCTTCTCCCTGCTTTCAAGGTTCATAATAAACAGGCGATCCTTATCTGCCTCATAACCTGCCGTTTCCATGCTTTGCCACGCAATAAATTTTCCATCATTAGAAAAGGAAGGATATTTATCGTAACCCTTCATTCCTTTAGTCAGGTTTTCAGTTTCCGAAGTTTCCAGGTCGAACAAATATATATCTGAATTCGTACTAACAGCATAATCTTTACCCTTCATTTTCTTGCAGGTATATGCTATGAATCTGCCATCCGGACTCCAGCTAATTTCACCTTGATCAAAATATGGAGAAAGCGGAGCATCCCATGGTTCATCAATCATAATGTCCTTTCCTTCCATCAATTTTCCCTTTTTAATCTCTGCTACAAAGATGTGACTATAAGAATAATCGTGCCAATTATTCCAGTGTCTGTACATCAAATCATCAATAATCCTTACATTCGCAAGTGGTAAATCGCTATGAATTTCATTTGCTGTTTTGTCCAGTTTTACATCTTTTAAATAAAGAACTATTTCACAATATGGAGAATATTCAAAGCCATTAATACCACCTTCAATCTCAGAAATCTTTGTTTTACTGCTTCCATCAGGATTCATTTCCCAAAGCTGAACTTCACCTGATTCTGCAGACAAATATCCAATCATGGTTCCATCGGGTTTCCATCGTTGATTGAAAGCTGAATATTCCGAGCCTGTCAGTTTCACTTTTTCTCCACCTTTTGCAGGAATGGAATAAATATCAGAAATACTCTTATTGGTTTTAGAATCATAGCGAGTGATTCCGAAAATTATGGTTTTGCTATCAGGACTTAGTTGATGATCGCTTAGTCTTCCAAATTTCCATAATATTTCAGGAGTTAGTACAGCATTTGAAATTTCAGTCTCAGTTAATGTTCCCGAAAAATCAGACACAAGACCATCGGTTTCAGATGTGTTTGTGCATGAAGTAATCATTATGAGCATAATGACCAACATCAGCAATATATTTTTCTTCATTATAATGTATTTTAGATAAGTAAATTATAGATTATATATTGGATAAAAAACAAAAGGCGCAATTGTGCGCCTTCATGATATCGATTGTGGTTTATTTTAATTTTTCCTTAATCTTTTGCTCGAGTTCGTCTGCCAATTCAGGATTATCTTTAAGGAGATTTTTCACTGAATCGCGACCTTGTCCAAGTTTTGTGTCTCCATAACTGAACCAGGATCCGCTTTTTTTAATTATTTCATGTTCAACACCAAGATCTACAATTTCCCCGAAACGTGAAATACCTTCCCCGTACATTATATCAAATTCTGCCTTTCTAAAAGGTGGAGCCAGTTTATTCTTAACAATTTTCACCCGGGTACGATTTCCTACAATATCATCACCATCTTTAATCTGACCAATTCTTCTGATATCGACCCTGACAGATGAATAAAACTTTAATGCATTCCCACCAGTTGTAGTTTCAGGATTCCCAAACATAACACCGATTTTTTCACGTAATTGATTTATGAAAACGCAAGTAGTATTGGTTTTATTAATATTTGCAGTTAATTTCCTTAATGCCTGCGACATGAGCCTTGCTTGCAGTCCCATTTTTGAGTCCCCCATCTCCCCTTCTATTTCAGCTCTTGGAGTTAAAGCCGCAACTGAGTCAATTACGATAATATCTATTGCTCCGGATCTGATAAGGTGGTCTGTAATTTCTAAAGCCTGCTCACCATTATCAGGTTGTGATATCAATAAATTTTCGGTGTCAACTCCTAATTTTTCAGCATAAAACCGATCGAAGGCATGTTCAGCATCCACAAAAGCAGCAATACCACCTGCTTTCTGAGCTTCGGCAATAGCATGAATGGCCAAAGTAGTTTTCCCAGATGATTCCGGCCCATATATTTCAACAACTCTGCCCCTGGGATAACCATTAATTCCCAGGGCTACATCAATTCCTAATGAACCAGAGGAAATGTATTCTACATCAACAATAGCATTATCACCCATTCTCATTATAGCTCCTTTTCCAAAACCTTTTTCAATCTTATCCATAGTAAGCTGTAAAGCTTTCAATTTTTCCTTATTGACTTGTTCTGAATTTTCTTTTGCGTCTTTTGTCATATTATTAATTATTAGTTTTTTAATGTCAGAAAAGGAGATCTTTCCGTTTAATTTAAATTATCTTTTCTCCTAAATCACCTCTTCTTACCTCTTAATGTAATTTTCACTCAAAAATCTGCGTCGTATGATCTTTAGTTTTGACTTTTTCAATGACTTTCTCCACCAAACCCTCTTCAGATATGATGAAGGTCTTCCTAATAATCCCATCGTACTCCATTCCATAATTCCTTTTTCTTCCCCATGCATTATATTTTTTCAGTATCGCTTTTTCAGTATCAGCAATTAGCGGAAAGGGAAGGCTATACTTTTCGATGAAATTCCTGTGCTTTTCCTCAGTATCAGCACTAACTCCAACAATTGCATATTCGTTTTCGATAAACCGATCATAATTATCCCGCAAATCACAAGCCTCTGCTGTACATCCCGGCGTATTATCTTTCGGATAAAAATATAAAACCAATTTCTTTCCAATAAATTGATCCAGACTTATTATTTGGCCATCTTGTCCTTTGCCTTGAAAATGAGGTGCTTTGTCTCCAATTTTTAACATAGAATTGAAATTATATTCAATCGTAAATGTACAAATAATGCCCAAAAAACCCGTTAGTAACTTCATTGTTTATTAACATTGTCTGAAGAATTTAATTGCTACTTTTAGGCTTAAATCTATTTGTAAAAAAGGACTCTCAGGATATGTTTAGAAATTTCAAAGTGGCTCTGGTAATCATGATTTTGACTTTGTCAATTACACAAATAAATTATGGGCAAGGGCAAAGAATTACCACCAAAACTCTTAAGGAACAGGCACTCCAACAATTTGCTTCCAAGGATTATTCTAATGCATATCGTTCATATAAAAAATTGTTGAATCAGTACCCAAAAGACGGATTGTATAATTATTATTCCGGATTATGTTTATACTTTCAAAATAAAGAGATTCCTAATTCTATTGAGCATCTTAATTATGCATCTGGAAAAGCTCAAGTTCCTGCTGATGTATTTTATTATCTCGGACATGCTTATCGAAAGAATTATATGTTTAAGGAATCTAAATCCTCATTTACAAAATTCATTACTGTTGCAAGTCGGGCTGAAACAAAAAAATTAATGGTGGCTAGAGAAGCCGAAATGTCTGGAAATGCAATGATATACACAATGGAATACAATCCTTTTGAAGTATTAGCTAGTTCACTAATCTCTTTCTCCGATAGTTTGGAATTAAGACAGGTATGGGGAAAAGGTGGTATTCTAAATAAGAAAACTGAGGACTTGATCTTTCAGGCTGAAGAGGAAGATAATTTAAGTTCTTACATATTCTTACCACGAGATATTACCAGGGGCACATATGTCTATTTATCTTCCTACGGGAAATCTAAAAAAAATGGTCTTGAACTATTCAGGGTGAAGAAACTCAATGGGAAAAACTGGGGAGAACCTGAAGCTCTTGAAAATTTAAACTCTGAATTTGATGAAATAATGCCATATTTCGACCCTGTAAGTAAGGATTTATATTTTGCTTCCAAAGGATATAACAGCATCGGTGGCTTTGATGTTTTCACATCCCATTATGATGAAGAACGCAATAGTTGGAGTGAGCCAGCCAGTCTTGGTTTTCCTATAAATAGTCCGCAGAATGATTTTCTAGCAATACCGGGATATGATCTTGGAACTTTGCTGGTAATAACAGATCGACAGGAATTAGCTGATAAGTATACCATCTATAAATTAAAAGTCCAAGAGCCAAAAAAATCCCTGGCTTCAGCAAGCAATATTGAGCTAAGCAGGATAGGTAATTTTGGAGGAATTAGCTCCATACCCCTTATAATTGATTTGAAAAAAGAAGATATTGTTGAGAAAGAAAAACCAGAAATTAATCCTGGAATGAATAAGGAGGATGAGAGAAATTCTCCAAAACAAATTAAGGAAACTGATCCTTTCACCATAAATGTAAATACAGCTCTATCATATCAAGCTAAAGCCGATTCACTTACTCAGTTATCAAAAAAAACCAGGCTTGAAGTAAAGGATATTAAAGATCCGGATAAAAGATGGGATATGCAAAAGAAAATAATTGAGTGGGAAAAACTAGCTCAGGAATTCCAGGAAAAA
>JAGLSB010000092.1 GCA_023135955.1 Bacteroidales bacterium
AGTCAAATAAATGGCCGTAGTGACCATATGACACCTATATCTGGCATCTATCTGGAGAAAACGGTGCCACTGACCACTCTTAGCCAGAATATGGCATATAATGTAAGATTCAGAAAACCAAGGTCCTTAGATGGTCAATAAGAATCGGTACGAAGTAGTCAATGCCTCCGATTTTTCCACCAGCTTATCAAGCAAAGTGTCGGGATCGACATCTCAAAAGAAAGCTTGATAAGTATACGACAAGTCAATAATAATCAGAATATTACTTGACTTATGTGCTAATTATTAAGTAACTTCCGTCGTAATTCCTAAAACCCAACACGTCATGAAACGAATTAGACTCGCTTTAATGACCATTCATTTATTGACTCTCAGGGTGTTTCCCAGACACATCACAAAGCTTCTCCCTTCTATCAGAATATTCCTTGTTTTTATTCTATTTCATATTTTCGGGACTTCCCTGCTGTCTCAGTCTGTAGTAAAAGGGACGGTTACAGATGAATCCGGAATCCCTCCGGAGTACACAAGCGTTTTGTTACTTCAATCCTCCGATTCAAGCCTTGTAAAGGGAACAATTCTCAGTCTGGAAGGCACCTATTATTTTGAGGAAGTTGATCCGGGTAAATACCTGGTGACCACTTCCATGATCGGATACCAGCCGGCTTTCTCTGAATTGCTTAATATCAGGGCTGGAAATAATGTGTTTCAGGTTCCTGTTCTTATTGTAACCGAAGATGTTACACAGCTGGAAGAAGTGACCGTCAGGACTAAGAAACCGCTTTATGTTCAAAAGATTGACCGTCTTGAGGTGAATGTGCAGAGCAGTGCAACCATGGCGGGGAATACAGCCCTTGAGATCCTTGAGAAATCTCCAGGGGTGCTTGTGGATCGACAGAATAGTTCTCTGAATCTTCGGGGCAAGAGCGGCGTTTCAGTGATGATTAATGGGAGAATGACCCGGATGCCCATGTCGGCTGTTTTTGGTATGCTTGACGGGATGCCTGCCAGCAATATCGACAGGCTGGAACTGATAACCACCCCACCGGCCAATTTTGACGCTGAAGGCGATGCTGGATTCATTAATATAGTCCTGATAAAGAATGAGTATGAAGGATTAAACGGATTATTATCCGCTACCCTTGGTTATGGCAGGCAGGAAAGGATAATGGCCGGAGGTAATTTTAACTATCGGAAGAAAAAAATAAATATATATGGTGATTTTAATTTCAATCACAACAATGGCATTGTTTATGTTGATATGAGCCGGACCAATGAGTATCCCGAATACATCCTTGAATCAGAAAGCAGGATCGTTCGTGACTCCGAGGTAAATCTCAACAACGGCCGTATAGGGTTTGACTATTACATCACTGATAAAACAGTCGTTGGCCTGCTGGGAACATTTTATGACAGAAACTGGAGGCAGATATCAGATATAGAAGCATTAAATATGGTTGAACCCGGTTTGGATACCGCAAGTGTTGGAATACGTAATGACCAGAATCTTTCAAACCAGTACCTTGGGAATATTAATATTCAGCATAGAATCAATAGTCATCACATCCTGAACTTTGATGTCGACTATATCAGAACATACGCTCACCAGCCGCAGGACTATTTAACCACATTTCTCCTGGAAGGTGGACAGGAACTACGTAAAGAGGAGCTCGTCATGGATAAGAAAACTCCATTGAATATCTGGGTTGGTAAAGCCGACTATACATATATTTTAAATGAGAAATTAAAGTTTGAATCAGGGGTCAAGGGAGCTTTTTCATATTTTACAAACACCATAAATGCTGAGAAATACCAAGACGGTGCCTGGATAACTGACCCTCTATTTTCAGTGGAAGCATTTATGGAAGAAATCATCCGGGCGGCATATGGATCCTTCGAATACAATATCAATGACAAAACCGGAATAAAAGCTGGCCTGAGGTATGAGTATACCTTCACGGAACTTGGGGGGGAATCCTCTGATACGGATCTCACAAGGAATTTTGGGAATTTGTTTCCAACCCTGTTCCTCTCAAGACAGTTCAATGAAAACAACAGCCTGGTAATGGCATTCCATCAGCGAATAACCCGGCCCAGCTTTAGTGATCTTGCACCATTTGTGATCCTGATGGATCCTACTACATATATGACTGGTAATGTCGATCTTTTGCCGGCAATCTCAAGCTCTGTAAAAGCCGATTACAGCTTTAAGAAGTTGTTGGTATCACTTCAGTACACCAGGATAAAAAACTCTATCCAACGATGGCAGCCTATACAATCACCGGATTCCGACCTGTTGGTCTTTACCTCACTGAACCTGGACAGGGAAGATATTTACAGCCTTTCTGTTTCGTTTCCCATTAAGATCACCAGCTGGTGGACCATGCGGAATAACGTGAATGGTTATATAACCAGTCTGGAGAGTATCTATGCTGGGACTCTGATTGAGATCGATCAAAAGAAATTTGATGTAAGTTCAAACCAGATTTTTGAACTCCCGAAAGATTATTCCTTTGAGCTGTCCATGCGGTATTTCTCAAAAGGTCGTCGGGGTATCATAATAAATAGCCCAAGGAAATATTTGGATTTCGGCTTCCGGAAGGAGTTTGGAAATAATCTGGGAACACTCAGTCTGAATATTTCCAATATACTTAATACTCCCTATTGGGATTCAGAGACTAATATACCGGAGCTTGGACTGCATCAAAGAATATTTGTTAAAGGCGATTCCAGGGTTGCCAAGCTGTCCTACTCCAAAAAGTTTGGTAACAGGGAACTGAAATCCAGAAATAACAGGGAAACCGGATCGGGGGATATTCTAAGACGTGTCGGGAACTAATTTTACTCCCACTTAGTATTTTATTTCATCTTGTAGGTCCTCAAACGAATCGGACTCAGATTAGGCAATTATTATGATTTATTAATCAATTACAATTATCTTATTAGGATAACCGTCCGATTGTTTGATGCTAGGAATACAGGGGAGGTTAGAACAGGTTTTGGAATGATTTTTTATCCTGTAATTGTTTGGGGGAGTATTATTTCCAATAAAGAAATTCTATAATTGAATCGCCCGAAACTAAAGAAAAGCTGTCCCAAACAATGCTTGTATCAGGTTAATTAAATACATTTCAATAAGCCATTTTATAATTTCGATGGTTTTTTGCAACTCCTTAGTTATTATGTAATCGAAAGGTTTAGCCTTTTTAAATCGAATCAAAGAAACATTCATCTCGTCCTCATAATCCAATCCTTGCAAGCACATTCTTTAAAGGTGGATTAATTGAAGCATGGGGACGTGGAACGATTAAAATTATCAATGAATGTAAAAAGGCTGGATTACCTGAACCAATTATAGAATATTCTTCCGGTGGATTTAGTGTAACAATCTTAAAGAATCAATTTAATAAAGAGAATTTGACTGCAAAAGGACTGAGTACAAGGCAGATAAAAGCAATTGAATATCTTAAAGAAAATCTCATTATAACAAACAAAGTATATCAAGAAATAGGTAAAGTCTCTAAAGCAACAGCAACACGAGATTTGACAGAATTGATTGAGAAATTTAAATTATTGGAAAGGTCAGGCGAAGTTGGAGCTGGGACATCTTATAAATTGATTGGCTCATAATTGGCTCAAATGGCTCATAAATGATTCAATATGGACTCAATGTGATTTAACAAAATGCTGTCGGACAGTTTTGCACTTCGAAATCGCCAACTTCTTGTAGCTGCCAAACGTAAAGAAATATTAAAAACCATACGAATATCTGACTGTTAGAATTAATATAAATGAGGATGAAATTTATTCGAATGCCATTGTTAATTATATGGAAGGCAACTATAGTCTAATGCCTTTGACCAAATTCAGGATACATTACAATTACATTATCGTAATATATCTTTTTCAAAACCTCTAAGGGAAGATCAAGTCCTTGATATTCTTTTACTTTATCATTTTGAGTCATGATTGCATCTGTTGTGAAATATTCCCAATCACTTAGATAAACTCTGTCTATTATTCTCTGTAAATCTAATGCACTTGATCCATTTAAGGAAGGACTTCTTAGTTTAATATCGGTGCCATAAAGCAAGCGATCTTGATATTTAATGATAAAATCTCTTACTTTATTCCGATCCTGAACTTTAAAATGATTAATCCGGCCAGCCATATCTAATGAAAAATTAGGGTATTTATCTAATCTTTTTGCCTGCTCATCTACATCATATTCCAGACTTCCAAGATGACAACCTACAAAACGTATGTTAGGATGTTTATCCAGAACATCATCGCGGGCTGCTAATTGGTCTTCATGACCTGGAGCTTCAGGAAATAAATACATATGATATTGAGGATTGTTTGCAAAATAGCTGCTGTCCCCACGAACAGTCATATCTTCCAATGGCAACCAGCAATTTTTTGGCTCTCCTACATGATTAACAAGTGTTTTATTTTGTGATTCAACAAAGTCCCATATCGGATCAAAGCGTTCATCATTCATCATAATAAAGCTACTGTCTTCTTCAACAAAGGTCATTCCAATATCCTTCCATACTTTTACAGCTATAGCTCCACGATCGAAACTTTCCTTTAACCAATTAATAGTCGTTTCTTCCCAACCGGGTTCTCCAAATCCATCCATACTGAAAGTCGTGGCAAAGGAAATTAATTCAGGATAATCATTTTGAAGATTGCTTGCGAAATTAAATTCTTCATCTATAATATCCTGACTTTCTGACCGGGTCACCAAAGTCATGTATTTGAAGCTATTTTCCTTGAGAAGTTCCACAAATGAATCATCAGAAGTATCAAGATGAACATGTGCGTCAATTTTAGGAAATGTTTTAAAATCAGGTGTTTGCTCACAGCCCACGAGAAAAATAGCAAATAGAATCAAGTAATTTTTCATATTTTTTCTATTTTATATATGTCAATTAATCTGGATTATCTAGTAATGAGAATTTAGGTAGCAATTGGATATTTTATTAAAATGATATTCACACTAAACAAATCTACAAATTTTAAAGGATGAGTAATCTTAAAAAAGCTTTGAACCTACTCATCAGAAAACTGGACCAATAATTTTCTGTATTTATTGAAAATCTTTGCCTTTGAAACAAATCCGACATATTTTCCATCCTGAACAACCGGTAAATTCCATGCTTCAGATTCTTCAAACTTCTTCATTACTTCAGTCATTGGTGATTTTGTATCTATAATCGTAGGAGGTAATATCATAAGATCTGAAACTTTAGTTGATTCATACATCTCAGGATTAAAAATTATTTCCCTTACGTTATCCAATAATACAATTCCGTATAATGTCTGTTCTTCATCCACAACCGGAAAAATATTCCGTTTCGACTTTGATATAATTTTCACGAGATCTCCCAGGCTATCATCCGGATGTACTGGTTTAAGATCTTTTTCGATTACCGAGCGTAAATTTAGTAATGTCAATACCGCCTTGTCTTTGTGATGAGTTATCAATTCTCCCCGTTTTGCAAGCCTTTCTGTATAGATTGAATGCGGTTCAAAATATATCGTAGTTAAATAGGCTATTGCAGAAGTAACTATTAATGGAATGAATAATGCATAACCACCAGTAATTTCAGCAATCAAAAATATAGCTGTCAGTGGTGCATGCATTACACCGGCCATAATACCGGCCATTCCTACAAGAGTGAAATTTCTTTCTGATAGTTGTAAAAAGCCAAGTTGATTAAATACTGTTGAAGCAATATATCCGGTTAAACCACCCATAAACAAAGAGGGTGCAAAAACACCTCCTACTCCACCACTACCGGTTGTTACCGACATAGCAATAATCTTAAGAAATAAAACAAGGACAAGGAATGCAGTTAGCCACCAGAAATTATCACGCAAATTAAAGAATAAACTCCCGTTTGTTAATTCCGTTGCAGCACCGGTCATTAATGATTTCAAGGCAAGGTATCCTTCACCATACAGTGGTGGAAACAAAAATATCAACAATCCAAGTACTGTACCTCCAAGTATAATTCTCTGTAGTGGGGTTTCAATTTTACTATATCCTGATTCAATAATTTTAACTCCCCTACTGACAAGAACAGATACAAGCCCGGTTATTATTCCAAGGGCTATATAAAAAGGTACTATCTTCAACTGAAAAGGGTCAAGAGTTGAAAAGGAAAAAACAACCTCCTTCCCCATCAAAAAATAGGAAACGACCGTTCCTGTAGCAGCAGAAATCATAAGTGGGATTATAGACCACATAGTCAAATCGAGCATCAATACTTCCAATGCAAAAATTAGTGCAGCAATGGGCGCATTAAAAATACCGGCTATTGCACCTGCAGATCCACATCCCAACATTAAAATAGTTGTCTTATAATTTAGCCTTAACAATCGTGATAA
>JAGLSB010000093.1 GCA_023135955.1 Bacteroidales bacterium
ATTTGTGGATTTATTTGCTTAGCTGCCAAGGCAGTTCCTGCCAAAAGACCACCACCACCAACTGGAGTAATAATTACTTCAAGATCAGGGATTTCTTCTAGAAACTCAATTGCTGCTGAACTATTTCCATCTATTACCTCTTTCTGATTGGAGGGGTGGAGTTGAGTAGCTCCTGTTGAGTTTGAATACTCCAGCATAGTTTCTTCTCTTGCTTTTAGATTCGGTTCACATTCAATAATAGTCCCTCCATAAGCTCGAACAGCATCTTTCTTAACTTTAGGAGCCGTACTTGGCATAACAACTGTAGCATTCACACCTAGGATTTTAGCTGATAAACTCATGGCTTGTGCAAAATTTCCAGAAGAATGAGTAACCACACCTTTCGATTTTTCTATTTTATCCAATTTCATTATTGCATTCAGAGCACCACGCATCTTGAAAGCTCCCATTTTTTGAAAATTCTCACATTTGAAAAAAGAAATAGAGTCAGAAAATTCGTTAAAACTTTTTGAAGTGAGTATTGGAGTTCTGTGAATATGCGGTTTTAGACTCTGATGCAGGGACCTTAACTCGCTTAGGTTTGTGAAAATAGTTTTATCCATCTATTTTGGAATTATTATTGTATTGTGTAAAAATAAAAAAAGTCGTCCCTATTAGAGACGACTTTCGTATGTTATTTAAATTTTATCAAAACATAAAGCGGAAAGAAATTGCTAATTCATCCGACAAGAAACCAGGTCCTCCAATAAAATTAAGACCTGGTTTCCAGTCGAGTGAAATATTAAAAGGGATTTCACGAAGGACATATTCTACACCGATTATTCCATCGATGCCGATAAATGAATCTGCAGATCCATCTAAGTTGTTATCCCATGATCCGATATGTCCACCTGCACCATAGTATAAAAATAATCTATCAACATCAAAACTATCAACATGTCTTTCATATAGTCCTGTGATATTAAATCCTCCCCAGCGCATTGCTAATATCCCTTCAGCTGCATCGGTAGTTGATAAGAAATGTTTAAAACTGACTCCACTTGATAGACCACCTCTAAATCCAACGGAATTAATATAGTCTTGCGATTTTGCATTGAAACTTATAGCAATAAATACTAGAACTACTAATAATTTAATTTTCATATATAATATTTTTTTAATGGTTATGTAGATTCTCCAGCTTAAAGTTCCCTAAAGAAAAGCTCGGACATTAATTGTGGAGCAAATTTATATTGTTTTTAGCGGCCACAAATTTAGGATTTTCAATTATTAAAACATCAAAAGATTAATAAAGTTGTAATAAATTTTAGCAAAGCAATAAAAGGCTTTTGTATTACCTGAATGATAAAACAATTAATATTAATTCAGGTTATTAATTGGAGGTGAATAATATTTAGGAATGATCAAAGTAAAATCACTGCCCTTTTCTGGTTTGGAACTAACTTTTTTCTTAAAGAAGTAAGTACTCATTATAAAGAGCCGATTATATGAATATAAATCCTTAACATGACCTTTTATATTTTACAAGTGGTAAAATAGTTACAAAAAAACACATATATTTTCGAGAAAATTTAAGTATATCTAATACATGATATTTTTCACTCGGATTCTGGAATATATTTTCATTGGAATCTTGATTTCTTCTTCACCTGTTTCTTCAGTTATTAATATCAAATCCCCTTCTATCTCTTGAGTAACTACACCAGATTTTGTCAAGCCTGTTTCAGGATTTATGTATATTTCAGAAATGGATGACCCGGTCATATCAATTTTACCTTTCATACCCTGGATTTCCATGCTATCGCTATGAGAAGAAATTATAGTGGAATTATTCTGAATGATTACATTATCCGTATCAATCGATTTAATAGTTGCTACATTGTACATTTGTACATCAAAATTTGTTGCCTTACTATTCAAATTATAATTCCATGTATCACCTGTGCCAACCTCATAGGATGGGAAAGCAACGGATAGCTGCTGAAAATTTTGTCTTAAATTATTTACACCAAAACTTTCCTCCAGGGTCTTTTTATAGCCTTCATAAATTGGATCAGAAGGATCAATACCTTTCAGAATATCATTAATTATTTGGTCCAGACCAATAATTTCAATTACTTCACCAGATCTGTCAAATTTAACAAAGAAAGATTTGTCAATCAGCGATCTGAAAATTAAGTTTGCAGGATTTTCGTCTTTAGTTTCGCTATCAATAGCAAAGGAAACAAATGCATCCGAGCTCTCAATTGAAAACTTTTTATATTGAACTTTAATCAAACTATAGTTGGATTCAGACTCAACTACATGTGAATCCATAATCATTAACATATTAACTTTTATAGTTTGTTCAATGCCCATAATTGTCTGCTGAACAGTAGACTGGATGTCAAACTCAGTTGAATACTTAGACTCAAGAGGAGGATTAAAATTTAGGATTATCTTCTGAGAAAATCCTGGAAAAGCAAAGATAACAAGTAGATAAACTACAAAAATTGATTTTTTCATTCTACTTGTTCTAAAGAAAATTAAAGATGGATGATTTGCTCTCTGTCGGGACCAACCGAAACAAATTTTATTGGAACTTCTAATTCTTTTTCAAGGAATTTAATATATGACTTTAATTCATCGGGGAAATCTTCTTTTTCCCTGATTTTTGTTAAGTCAGTTTTCCAGCCAGGTAGTTCCTTATATACAGGTTCTATATTATCGTCAAGCTGATATGGGAATTCATATAATATTTCATCATTCTTTTTGTAAGCTGTGGAGGCATATATCGTATCAAATTTATCCAAAACATCAGTTTTTGTCATTACTAACTGAGTCACTCCATTGAGCATGATGGCATATTTTAATGCAACAATATCAACCCAGCCGCAACGTCTGGGTCTTCCGGTTGTAGATCCAAATTCATTTCCTTCCTTTCGCAATTTGTCGCCTGTTTCATCTATTAATTCAGTTGGGAAGGGGCCAGATCCGACACGTGTGCAGTAGGCTTTGAAAATTCCAAGCACTTCTCCAATTTTAGATGGAGCAAT
>JAGLSB010000094.1 GCA_023135955.1 Bacteroidales bacterium
GCTCCTGAAAATACTATGGCTGCAACGCAAAAATGCATAGATCTTGGAGTAGAATATGTGGAAATAGATGTAAGAATGAGTAAAGACAGTGTGTTTTACATCCTACATGATAGAACCCTTAATCGAACTACAAATGGAAGTGGAATGATCAATGCAATGCATTCCAAACAGATCGATCAATTAGATGCCGGAAGTTGGTTCAGTGACGATTTTAAAGGGGAAAAAGTACCCCGGCTCGACACATATCTAAATGAGATAAAAGGGAAAATCAAAGTCTATTTTGATGTAAAAGATGCAGATTTGGAAAGACTAATTTCTCTTGTCTATAAATCCGGTTTTCAGGATGATTGCTTTTTTTGGTTTTCAAGTGACAAAAAAGCTAAACAATTCAGGGAATTGGATGAGTATATACCATTAAAAATGAATATAAAAAATATTGGTGATGTAACGAAAATTATGTCCTATAATCCACAACTCATTGAATGCGGAATTGAGCTAATAACACCAGAGATAGTTAAGGCCTGTAAGGATAATAATTTAAAGATAATGGTGAATGCTCTTCATAAAAATGCAGAAAAAGATTATCAAAAGATTATCGATTCACAAGCTGATATGGTAAATCTTGATAAACCAGACATAATGATTGAAGAAATGAATTGATTGATTTATACAAATATTATCTTCAATAAATCCTAATTAAAATGAAAAACGGAATTTCAAAATTCTTTTTACCACTTGCAATTAGTGGTCTGGTATTGCCCGGAGTAGCAAAAGGCCAAAACGAAAAGCCAAATATTGTCTTTATTTTAGCCGATGATTTTGGCTACGGAAGCTTAAATTCATATGGAGCCGATAAAAATCTTGTACGTACTCCCCATATTGAAACTTTAGCTGAACAGGGAATGCAATTCACAAATGCAAGCACACCTGCTTCAATAAGCTCTCCTACCCGATATGGTTTCTTAACCGGTCGCTACCCATGGCGTTCGTCTTTAAAGTTTGGTGTAGTGAATCCATCCGGACCTCTGTTACCGAATCCAGATAGAGTAACTATTGCTGATTTGTTAAAAGAACTTGATTACAATACAGCCACAATTGGAAAATGGCATTTAGGCTATGGTGAAAACCCTCCTATTGATTTTACTTCCAAAATAACTCCTGGTCCACTCGATTTAGGATTTGACTATCACTTTGGAGTTCCACAAAATCATGGTGATATGTTGGGGGTATATATTGAGGATGACCATATTTATGGATTAAGAAGTAAAGAAGTTCATCCTTATTCCAGGACTTTCTACGGAACACAATATATGGGATTTGATGCACCCCAGCGCGTAAATAAAGATGTTATGGGTGAATTAACAGACAAAGCTGTTGAATGGATTAAACAACAAAGTTCTGATGAACCATTCTTCCTGTATTTTGCACCGGTTGCTGTTCATCATCCAATAACACCTTCAGACCATATGAGGGGAATGAGCGATTGCGGGCCTTATGGCGATTTTATTCAGGATTTAGATCATAGTGTTGGGCAATTAATGGAAACACTTGAATATCTGAATCTGATGGAAAATACTATTATCATTTTTACTTCTGATAACGGTGGTGAAATTCCAGGGAATAGACCTGAATCGCCCGAACAACAGGCAATAGGATATGGTTTTAAAATAAATGGAGACCTGCACGGGGATAAACATACTATTTGGGAAGGAGGAACGCGGGTACCATTTATTGTTTCATGGCCTGGGAAAGTTGAAGAAGGATCTGTCACACACGACATGATAAACCTGATTGACATTTTTGCAACAATTAGTGAAATCACAGAAGGTTCCTTACCGGATTCAA
>JAGLSB010000095.1 GCA_023135955.1 Bacteroidales bacterium
TCATCAAAAGCAAGCTGTACAGCGGCGTAGCCGTCTGACTCGAGGGATTTAACCTGAGTCACTACGCATGGACCAGCCTGTATTACAGTACATGGTACATTTTTTCCATTTTCATCGAAAATGGAAGTCATACCGATTTTTTTACCAATTAATCCTGGCATCTTTTATACTTTTTTTTACAATTATTACACTTTAATTTCTACTTCCACACCACTAGGCAGCTCTAATTTCATCAACGCATCAATTGTCTTTGGCGTTGAACTATAGATATCGAGCAAGCGCTTAAAAGAGGACAACTGGAATTGCTCTCTCGATTTCTTGTTAACAAAAGGAGATCTAAGAACTGTATACACTTTTCTATGTGTAGGCAGTGGAATAGGTCCGCTTACTACTGCACCCGTTGACTTCACCGTCTTAACAATCTTTTCGGCTGATTTATCTACCAGGTTGTGGTCATACGACTTTAATTTAATTCTGATCTTCTGACTCATTATATTATTTGTTATACTAATGATTTACCGCTGATTTTCTCTAATATCTTTTTTGACAGATTTGGCTCAACTTCTTCATAATGACTAAATTCCATCGACACTGTTGCTCTTCCAGAAGAAAGGTTTCTGAGTCCTGTTACATATCCAAATTGTTCAGAAAGTGGAACCTTTGCCTTAATTATTTTTACCCCAGCTTTTGTCTCTATACCCGCAACCTGCCCTCTTCTCTTGTTAAAATCGGAAATGATATCACCCATATATTCTTCAGGTGTTAAAACCTCGGCAGCCATAATAGGCTCTAAAAGTACAGGTTGTGCTTTGGCAGCAGCCTTTTTAAAGGCTTGTTTTGCAGCAATTTCAAAAGCTAAAGCATCGGAGTCAACACTATGAAAAGATCCATCCTTAAGAGTTACTTTCAATCCGTCAACAGGAAATCCAGCAAGTGGACCATTAGTAAGTGATTGTGTAAATCCTTTCTCAATTGCAGGGATAAACTCCCGGGGAATATTTCCACCCTTAATCTCATTCACAAAAGTTAGTCCAACTGTTTTTTCAGGAGCAGGACCTAAAACAATCGAAATATCGGCAAATTTACCTCTACCACCTGATTGTTTTTTAAAGATTTCTCTGTGTATAATCTCAATTGAAACTGCTTCTTTATAATTTACCTGGGGTTCTCCCTGGCTACATTCAACTTTAAATTCCCTTTTAAGTCTGTCAATAAGAATCTCAAGATGAAGCTCCCCCATTCCACTAATAATGGTTTGTCCTGTATCTTGATCTGTCTTAACTTGAAAAGTAGGATCTTCTTCAGTGAGTTTTCCCAAAGCAAGCGACATTTTGTCGATATCCGCCTGAGTTTTGGGCTCAATAGCAACATTGATAACGGGAGCTGGAAAACTCATAGTTTCAAGTACTATATGATTATTAACAGCACAAAGTGTATCTCCTGTTTTCAGATTCTTAAATCCAACTGCAGCAACAATATCCCCGGCATAAACTTCCGATATAGGATTCTGTTTATTGGCATGCATTTGATAAAGACGATTTACTCTATCCTTCTTTCCTGATCTTGGATTGTAAACCATTATACCTTCCTTAAGTGTTCCGGAATATACGCGAAGATATGCCAGTCGACCAACAAAAGGATCGGTTGCAATTTTAAATGCAAGTGCAGAAAGTGGAGCATCAGCTTTTGCCTCCCTGATAAGTGTTTTGTCATTATCCGGATCTAGACCTTCAACAGCTGGTACGTCTATCGGGCTTGGCAATAAAGAAATAACGCCATCAAGTAATCTTTGAACTCCTTTATTCTTAAAGGCTGACCCACAAAAAACAGGAGTGATCTCCATATTTATTGTTGCCTTCCTTGTACAAGCCATAAATTCTTCAACTGTAATGGAAGAACGGTCTTCGAGAAATCTTTCAAGAAGAGATTCATTTGAAACAGCAACTGCCTCTACAAGTCTCTCTCTCCACAATTCAGTTTCTTCAACATACTCTTCAGGCACTTCTTCCATGGTATATTTTACACCCATAGTTTCATCTTCGTGCCAGATTACAGCCTTACGCTCAATTAAATCAATAACCCCTATAAAATCATCTTCCGAACCAATTGGGATTTGCATTGGTATTGGATTCGCGCCAAGCTTATCTCTAATTTCATTAACTACAGAAAAGAAATCGGCACCTACCCTGTCCATCTTATTTACTAAAGCGATACGGGGTACATTATATTTATTAGCCTGCCTCCAAACGGTTTCTGACTGTGGCTCTACACCACCAACTCCACAAAAAACCGCAATTGCACCATCAAGAACTCTGAGCGAACGCTCAACTTCAACGGTAAAATCGACATGACCGGGTGTGTCTATTATATTTATTTTATAATCCTCATTCTGGTGATTCCAATAAGCAGTAGTAGCTGCAGATGTAATCGTAATTCCCCTCTCTTGTTCCTGCACCATCCAATCCATAGTGGCAGCGCCATCATGAACCTCTCCTATTCTGTGAGTAATTCCAGTGTAGAACAATATTCTTTCAGTAACAGTGGTCTTACCCGCATCAATATGCGCCATAATTCCAATGTTCCTTGTATGTTTCAGATCTGTTTTCATTTATAAATCAACAACTCAAATTAAAATCTGAAATGTGCAAAAGCTTTATTGGCTTCAGCCATTCGGTGTGTGTCTTCTTTCTTTTTAATAGCCCCACCCTCATTATTAAAAGCTGCCATGATTTCAGCAGATAATTTATCAGCCATTGATCTACCTGAACGTTTGCGTGCAAACAAAATCAGATTCTTCATGCTAACCGCAACTTTTCTTTCAGGTCTGATTTCCATAGGAACCTGAAATGTAGCTCCACCCACTCTTCTACTCTTAACCTCAACCAGGGGAGTAATATTTTCTAATGCTTGTTTCCAAATATCCAATGGAGCCGTTTCATTATTTTTCATTTTCTCTCCAACAATATCGATAGCATCATAGAATATATTGTATGAAACACTCTTTTTTCCCTGTAACATAAGGTTATTTACGAACCTGGTAACTTCAGGATCACCAAATTTAGGATCCGGAAGGAGAATTCTTTTCTTCGGTTTCGATTTTCTCATTCTAACTTAAATTTTTATTTTTTAGGCATTTTAGTTCCATATTTTGAACGTCTTTGCGTTCTTCCCTCAACACCTGAAGCATCCAAAGCTCCACGAATTAAGTGATAACGAACACCCGGAAGGTCTTTTACTCTACCTCCGCGAATAAGTACAATTGAGTGCTCCTGCAGATTGTGACCTTCACCAGGAATGTAAGCATTAACTTCCTTCCCATTAGTCAACCTTACTCTTGCAACTTTTCTCATTGCTGAGTTCGGTTTTTTAGGAGTAGTCGTATATACACGCACACAAACACCTCTTCTCTGAGGACAAGAGTCCAAGGCGGGTGCCTTACTTTTATCGACCATCTTTTTCCTGCCTTTTCTAACTAACTGCTGAATCGTTGGCATATCTATAATTTCAAATGTTAAAAAAACTTTTCTTAAATCGGGTTGCAAAGGTATTCTTTTTTTTTAAAAAACAATAATATTCTGTTAAATTATTTAATAATATTCAGAGCTTTACCAAAGTCAATGGTATTAGTCAAATACAAGCTTTTTATTCTGCTTATATTATAATATCGAAGTTGAATATTAAAGGGTATTTGCTATACCATATAACTCTTAATTTATTGTTTGCATTTTTTAATTTATTTCTTGTGCAATTTGCGCCAAAATGAATCCATTATGATAAACCTACAGAATAAAAAAAGAGGTTGAAATATAATTTTATTAAAGAAAAGAAACACAGGTGAGAATCTGTTTTGAGAAAAATAAAAAATTATTATTTTTGCAATCTCTTCCAAAAAGCAAATTATTGAGACTGGAAAAAGTAGGGATCGAAATAATTACATATTAATATAATATATAATTATATACCCACTTATTAAGTTTTTGGTAAAAAAAATAATAATTTCACAACGAAAAAATATTTAATAAATATAAACAAATGAAAACATATTCTACAGACCAGATTAAAAACATTGTTTTACTTGGAAACTCGGGATCTGGTAAAACCACTCTTGCGGAAGCAATGCTTTTTGAAGGAGGCGTAATTGACCGGAGAGGTGACGTAAACAGTAAAAATACGGTATCAGATCATAATCAGATTGAACAAGAGAATGAAAGTTCAATGTTCTCAACTGTAATGTTTACAGAATACAACAATAATAAAATTAATATACTGGATAGTCCTGGTGCTGATGATTTTGTTGGCAGTGCCGTTTCAAGTTTATATGTTGCCGATTCTGCTTTAATGCTTATTAATGCGCAAAACGGTCTTGAGGTAGGTACGGAAATTCATAATCGATGGGTCGGGAAATTACAAAAACCAATGGTATTTGTAATAAATCATCTCGATCATGATAAAACAAATTTCGACAAGACTCTGGAGATGATGAAAGATAGATTTGGAGGGAAAATAGCTATTGCTCAATATCCTGTAAACGCGGGTTCTTCTTTCGACTCTATAGTTGATTTAATTCAAATGAAGCTATATAAGTATCCACAGGATGGAGGAAAGCCTGAAGTTACTGAGATTCCGGATTCTGAGATTGATAAAGCTAATGATTTAAGATCTGAGCTAATTGAAAAGGCAGCTGAAAATGATGAAGGCCTGATGGAAATATTCTTTGAAAATGATACTCTCACTGAAGATGAAATGAGAAATGGTATTACAAAGGGTATCCTGAGTTTGGGAATGTTCCCAATTTTCTGTACTTCAGCAAAAAATAATATGGGTGTTGGCCGTTTGCTTGAATTTATAACAAAGGTTCTTCCTGCTCCTAATATGATGCCTGAAGTTTTAAATGAGGATGGTAAAGAAATAAAATGTAGCTCAGAAGGAGAAACTAATATGTTTTTCTTTAAAACTTCTGTTGAATCTCATATTGGGGAAATAAATTATTTTAAAGTTCTTTCCGGAAAAGTTAAAGAAAGTGATGATCTTAAAAATATAAGAACTTCAAATAAAGAGAGAATTTCTCAACTTTTCGCCGTTTATGGAAAAAGTAGAAATAAAGTGACAACTATGGAAGCCGGGGATATAGGAGCTACTGTTAAGTTGAAAGCTACTAAGACTAACGACACTTTGAGTACAGGAGCTAATAAATTTTCTGACATTCCTTTCCCTGCTCCAAAATTTAGAACAGCTATTAAATCTGATAGTGAAGGAGAGGAAGAAAAGTTAGGCGAAGCCCTTGGTCGTATCCATGAAGAAGATCCTACTGTTCTTATTGAATATTCAAAAGAACTAAAGCAAATTATTTTATCAGGACAAGGAGAACATCACCTGAATATTGTAAAATGGCATCTTGATAATGTTCATAAGGTGGAATCATCATTCATTACACCTAAAATTCCTTATCGTGAAACCATTACTAAATTAGCTCAGGCAGATTACCGACACAAAAAGCAATCGGGTGGGTCAGGTCAGTTTGGTGAAGTTCATATGATTATTGAGCCTTATATTGAAGGAGCAGCAGATCCCAAAATGTTCAAGTTCAATGGGAAAGAGCAAAAAGTTAATATTAGAGCTAAAGAGGAGCATGAATTACCATGGGGTGGAAAATTAATTTTCCACAATTGTATTGTTGGTGGTTCTATCGATACTAGATTTTTACCTGCAATCATGAAAGGTATAATGGAGAAGATTGAATCAGGACCACTTACCGGATCTTATGCTCGCGATATAAAAGTTTATGTATACGACGGTAAAATGCACCCTGTCGATTCCAATGAGATCTCATTTAAACTTGCAGGAAGAAATGCATTCAGTATGGCATTTAAAATTGCCGGACCAAAGATTCTTGAACCAATTTATCTGGTAGAAATATTTGTTCCTTCCGACAGGATGGGTGATGTAATGAGCGACCTTCAGGGACGAAGAGCTATTGTAATGGGAATGAGCAGCGAAAGCGGATTTGAGAAACTTACAGCAAAAGTTCCACTTGCAGAAATGAATAAATATTCAACTGCCTTAAGCTCTATTACTAGTGGACGTGCAATGTATTCAATGAAATTTGACGAATATTCTCAAGTCCCTGGCGATGTTCAGGAAATACTTCTGAAAGCCTACGAGGAAGAGCAGGAAGAAGAATAGAATAGTTACTGGTTACTGGTTGCAAGGTCACTTGTTAAACCAGCAACTAGTAACCAGCAACTGATCCTACACTATTTCGGCCTGAATAAGTACACAAAGCCCTTATAGGGTCCGTGATTATACCTAATACGATCGTATCCTGTCGCTTCTATTATATAATAGTAGGTTCCTGCTGGAGCAGGTCTGTTCGAATTCATAATATTTCCGTCCCAACCATCCCAACTATGCATATCGGTAATATCTGCTTTGTATATCAGATTACCGGTTCTGGAATAAATACGGATATGGAATTCCTTGATTGATTGAAATGTTACTTTAAAATATCTGTTATTCTCTAATCCCTGAGGCGAAAAAACATTAGGAGCTTCAAGCCTGGACGGAAAAACTACAACAGGATCAATTAATTTGAATGTGTCAATGCAGTTATAAAAACTTTTTGCCACCAGAGCAGGAAAATAATGATCCGGTATCTTATAAGTATATTCTGGCTTGTAATCAACATTTTCTGTCAGTTCAATTTCCAATTCAGGGAAATAAAAATTAGAAGTATCCGTGAAAATCCATTCAAAATTATAGCCATTAAGTGAGTTATTTGAAAACCTTATTTTCAAAGGAGCATCATCTTCAGTTGGAGAAGGAGCTTCAATATAATCCTCTGTTTCCAGCTTATCAAAAAACTCCATACTAAAATCTGCTTTAACCTCTACCGTCTCATAAAAGACTGAATCGACATCAGACATTCCAGTACTATCCGTTGCAGTAAGAATAATCCACATATCTTCTGCCGGAGGATTAAAAACTCCTTTTTCAACAAGGCCAACATTATCTGGTTTAATATCGAAATCTGAATGATCGGTTGTCCAGCTGAAAAACACATCATTTTTATAATCAGACCTTTCAAAAGTAACAGGATTATAATACCAGAAGTTGTCTACATCAATACTAGCGTCAAGGATTAATTTACCACAAAAGTACTTTCCAAAAATCAAATGATCCTCTGAATCGCTTAATACATTTACTTCAAAAGTATTTATAAAAACCCATGCGTAATATGTTGTGTCTACCGATATACTATCAAAAAGTCTAAGCTTATAACCACCTTCATCCAAATTTGCTAATTGGGAAGTAGTTACATTATCCTCAGACATAATTAAATTCCAGTCAAGAGCTAAACTGTCAAACTTACTCCATTCAAAAAAATAGCTGGCCAAATCTGGCCCTGAAGCTCTAAGATTAGCCGTAATACTTTCATCAGGAGGTGAATAGTAGGTGTAGATATTGTGATTTACCTGGGTAGTGTCACTATATTTCGTAAAAAATAAATAATCCGCACCTGGTGCACTAATCTGCGAAATACCACTAATAGAGTAAGAAATAAGAAATATAGTCAATATAATTTTTAAGTGAAACCTCATTTAATTGCAAAAAATTTACTTTAATGAATAACCGGAACATTTTATAAATATTATGCGAAAATTCAAAAAAAATATGGAAACTGCAATTTTACGAAAAAAAATTAGGGATAAATGTCGTTTTTTTGGATGCAATTATATTAAAGGATAAAGAAGAAGATTAAATAATTTCAGTTGCTGGTTGCTGGTTACTAGTTGCTGGTTGCTGAGTAAAGCCTGAAAATAAAATTTTAAATATTGGTAGATAATTTCATGAAATTGTTTTGATTTTTATATTTTATAAAAACTATCGCCAAAATAAAACAATCATTAATTATTAAGCTAAATTTGGCGACCTAATATGTGTAATGTGGAAGAATTTTTAAAAAAGCTAAATAGTACTCAAAAAGAGGCGGTAATAAATTTTACCGGACCTGCTTTAGTTATTGCCGGAGCCGGCTCAGGTAAAACTCGTGTTTTAACCTACAGAATAGCATACATGTTAAGCAAAGGGATAAAGCCCTCGGGTATTCTTGCTCTTACTTTTACAAATAAGGCCGCCAATGAGATGAAAGAAAGAATTGCCGCCCTGGTGGGTGATAATTATGCCCGTCAATTGTGGATGGGAACTTTTCATTCCATTTTCGCTAAAATATTACGTTTCGAATCCAAAGCTATTGGTTATCCATCCGATTATACAATCTATGACACGGTTGATTCAAAAAATCTAGTAAAAACAATCATTAAGGAACTTAAATTAGATGATAAAATTTATCGCCCAAACGAAATTATGGGGCGAATATCCTTTGCTAAAAATAATCTTATAACACCAGATGTTTATACATCGAATTCTACTATTCAGGCAACCGACAGCAGCATGAACAGGCCTCTTCTTACCGATATTTATACCAGGTACTCGGCCAGATGCAAAAAAGCCGGTGCTATGGATTTTGATGATTTACTTCTGAACACCAATATCTTATTAAGGGATAATCCAAACATTCAGGAGAAGTACATGAATGCTTTTACTCATATTCTGGTAGATGAATATCAGGATACAAATTATTCACAATATCTTATTATCAAACGTCTTTCTCAGGAACATAAAAATATTTGCGTAGTTGGCGATGATGCTCAAAGTATTTATTCCTTCCGTGGTGCTAGAATTGAGAATATTTTGAAATTTCAAAACGATAATTCAAATACACGTTTGTATAAACTTGAAAGAAATTACAGAAGCACAAAAAATATTGTTGATGCAGCCAATAGCCTGATTTCCCAAAATAAAGAACAGATCTCAAAAAAGATTTATTCTGAAAATGA
>JAGLSB010000096.1 GCA_023135955.1 Bacteroidales bacterium
TCGGGCCAAACAAGCACACCCGGCACCCTCACTCCACCTTCAAATAGGTGTCGTTTCGCACCCCTGTATATTCCCGTCGTACCAACATTTGTAGGACCGTTATCGGAAGTAAACCAGATCATTGTATTTTCACTCAGGCCCCACTGTTCCAACGAATCCCTTAATCTTCCAATCTGCTCATCCATTGCAGTAACCGCTCCATAATAATTTAGATATCTTGTACTATCGGCACCACTAAAAATTTCAACATCAGGATAAGTCTGTCTGTAAATTTCTTTGTGCTCTTCAGTAGCATAAACAGGTTCGTGTGGAGTATGAAACCATATCGTAGTAAAGAATGGCTGCTCTTTATTATTGTCAATGAAATCAATAGCTTCATTCATCATTATTCTGGAATCGTCGCCATAAAGTTTATGTTTTACCGGCACAATTCTTTTCTCACCATTTTCCTCAATAGTTTCAAGATAATTATATAGTTCCTTAGAATCTTTTACATCATTTGTAAGATATTTCTCCAATGGGAGACCAGTAATTGAATCTATTGTAAGCTCACCAGTGACATACCAGTTTGGATCTATTGTAGGAACGCTATGATGTGTGCCATAAAATTCATCATATCCAAAATCAAGTGGATTTGCTTCACACATTCCTTTGCTTTCCAGTCCGTCTATTATTTCCCCGAGATGCCATTTCCCAAAGTGCCCTGTAGTATATCCTATATCCCCCAGAACTTCTGGCATAACTACTTCCTCCGGTCTCAAACAACCAATATTTGCTTCAAAAATACCATAACGAAAAGGATGCCGGCCTGTAAGAACACTTCCTCTCGTAGGGCTACAAACAGGTGCCTGTGAATAAAACCTGTCAAAGCGAATACCCTGAGAGACCATCTTATCAATGTTAGGAGTAATTATATACTCATTAAATCCGGTATAGCCTACTTCAGCAATTCCAAGATCATCGGCCATTAAAAAAATAATATTAGGTCTTTTATCTTCTTGAGCCTGTGATGAAACAATTGTCGAAAATGACAAAATGCATCCTGAAATAATATTTATTCTTCCGGGTCTCATATTATTTAGGGTAATAAATGATTGGCAATCATAATTAGTTTAGCATCCAGTTTAATTGTCTCCAGGTATTAGGAGTATCGTTAG
>JAGLSB010000097.1 GCA_023135955.1 Bacteroidales bacterium
AATTTCGAATGATAAAATCGAGATGCTTAAAAATAGAATCGAAAAAGTAAATACTCTTGATGCTGTGGGACTAAAGAAACTTTATAAAGAGGTAAGGCTTACCGGGAAGTTTTCTGAAGTAAGTGGAGCAGGAATCGGGATAATCGATATGGCAAGAAAATCCGAAAATAAGCTAACTTATGATTTTACAGCAATAGACGATGCACATTCAATGTATAGTCTTCAAATTGATATTCATAAAAATGTAAATATAAAAACTAAATAACAAGATAATGGAAAAGTTAACGATCGCTGGCACGGAGGATACTCCCAATATTGTACTTGATATTGAAAATAATGTATTTGAGATCTCGGGAAGATCCCTTCCTGAAGATGTAGTAAGTTTTTACAAACCTGTTTTGGATTGGTTGGATGAATTTGAAGAGAATCCAATTCCTGACATTTCATTTTCTTTTAAGCTGGAATATTTTAATACTGCATCGTCAAAACTGATACTCGACATTCTTTTAAAATTGGATGACATTTTCACAGAAGGAAATCCAATAACAATTAATTGGTATTTTCTTGAACTTGATACTGATTTAGAAGAAGCAGGAGAGGAATATTCTGAACTTGTTGATATTCCGTTTGAGCTAATTGCTTACTAAATGAACAATATATCTTATTAAAAATCCGGAATAATAATTATCGGATGATTTTTCTTAGATTACCTACTAGTTATAATCTTATACTATGAGTGAAGAGATATTAAAAGCATTGATGCAGCTTTTTGCTATCATTTCAAAACAAGATGAAGGAACAACAGAAAATCAGCGTTCTTTTGTTGTATCCTTTCTTTCTTCTCAACTAAACAAGGACAAAGTTAAGGAATATCTTAGCTTATATGATGAAAAAGCAGGTGGGACAGAAGCAAAACCTGGTGAAGATGGAAAGATCAGAAGTGGGAAGTTAACCGCTATGAAAGATTCAGTGAGAACACTTGCTATCTGTAGGAAAATTAACAAAACCTTGTCCCAGAAACAAAAAGTAGTTGTTCTGATCCGAATCTTCGAGTTACTCAAGTTGGATGAACTCTATACTGAGCAACGAATGGGAATAATTGAAACTGTTGCTACTGTTTTCAATATTGAAGCAAATGAACTGGAGTTAATTAATAACTTCAGCAGGTATGACGATCTTCAGAATATGAATACAGAGGAAAACCTTGTAATTCAAGGTCATGAACAGATTGAAGTATTAGATGAAGAAAGATTCAAAACTATTTACTCTGATGGTCTTGATGGTAGAATATACATACTTAGGATAAAAAGTGCAGATCTGTATTTTGTTAAGTATAAGGGAAAAAGTGAAATTAGCCTGAATGGTTTAGTATTTAATGTTAGTAATACATATATTTTTCCGCAAGGAAGTACATTGCGCCTTCCAAAAGGAACCATATATTATAGCGATGTTATCTCTTGTTTCCTTAAAGATGAAGATTTACAGCGAATATCATTTAATTGTGACTCTATTAACTATCAGTTTCCTAATGGAAACGTAGCCCTAAGAGATGTTAATATAAATGAGGAATTCGGATTAGTAGGGATTATGGGTGCCAGTGGATCTGGCAAAACAACACTTATGAATGTTTTGTCAGGCATAGATAAGCCCTTTTCAGGCTCTGTAAAAATTAATGGTATAGATATTCACAACAAACCAAAAGTGTCAAAAGGAATAATTGGGTATATTGCTCAGGATGATTTCCTTTTTGAAGAGCTTACTGTATATGAAAATCTTTACTATAGTGCAAAACTATGTTTCAAAGATCTTTCAGAGAAAGAAATTGAAGAACGGGTAAATAATACTCTGCAGAATCTGGGCCTTGAGGCAATCGCGGACATTAAAGTGGGTAGCCCACTAAATAAAAAAATTAGTGGAGGTCAGAGAAAGAGACTGAATATTGCCCTTGAGCTTATCCGGGAACCTTTAGTTCTTTTCGTAGATGAACCGACATCAGGATTATCTTCCAAGGATTCGGAAAATGTAATGGATCTTTTGAAAGAATTATCCCTTCATATGAAGCTGATCTTTGTTGTTATTCATCAGCCTTCATCAGATATATTCAAGATGTTCGATCGTTTGTTTATTCTCGATACAGGTGGATACCCGGTATATTATGGAAATCCAATTGAATCAATCATTTATTTTAAAACAATTACTAATCAAATCAATGCTGATATTGGTGAGTGTTCAAGTTGTGGTAATGTAAATCCAGAAATGCTCTTCAATATAATCGAGTCTAAAGAAGTGGATGATTTTGGGAAATTTACATTGAACCGGATTAAATCTCCCAAAGACTGGAATGAAATGTTTCTAGTCAGCAATAAAGATCGTAACGTACAAGAAGTAAAAGAAATTCCAAAGAAAATATTGAATATCCCAAACAAGCTGATGCAGCTGATTATTTTTACAAAAAGGGACCTACTCTCAAAAATTAGTAATTTGCAGTACTTGCTGATTAACCTACTTGAAGCTCCATTACTAGCTCTGATATTAACGGGAATCATTAAGTTCTCATCAGGTAGAAATGGGGAATATATATTTAAGGATAATGAAAATATTCCGCCTTATATATTTATGAGTATTGTGATTGCGTTGTTTATTGGACTCTCTGTTAGTGCTGAAGAGATCTTTCGGGATAGAAAAATATTAAAAAGAGAGTCTTTTCTGAACCTCAGTAGATCAAGCTATCTTATGTCGAAGGTTGTCATTCTATTTACTTTGTCTGCTATTCAAACATTTACATTTGTACTAATTGGAAATCAGATACTTGAGATAAAAGGTTTGTTTTTTGAATATTGGATAGTCCTTTTTATAACAGCCTGTTTTGCAAATATTATGGGTCTCAACATATCATCAGCATTGAATTCGGCTGTGACAATTTATATTATGATACCCTTATTGGTAATTCCTCAAATGATATTGGGCGGAGCAATGTTTAGCTTCGATAAATTAAACAGTTTAATTGGAGGAGGAGAAAATACATCACCTGTTATTGCTGATGTAATGGTTTCAAGATGGGCTTATGAAGCTCTGGCAGTAACACAATTTAAGGAAAATGAATATCAAAAGAATTTCTATGATCTGGAGAAATTGGAAAGTATGGCTAGTTATAAACAAGCCTACTTTATCCCTGAACTAGAAAGAATAGTTAGAGAAACTGAAGAATTTCTTAGAAGCGAAACAAGTGAAAATTATAAATTATATAAGGATAATCTGACAATTTTAAGAAATGAAATTGCTATTGAGTCACAAAGATTTACTGATATACCTACACTGGATTTGTCAGAATTTGAACCTAATGCATTTTCATTGGAGCTAGTAGATCAAACAAGAGATTTCCTTGAAAATGTAAATTTGAAATATGCAACAGCTTTCAATAGGATTAGCGAAAAGAAAAACAACTTGATTGAAAACCTGTCTGAAAATCCAGTAAATGGTGTGGGGTATAATGATCTTTATATGGATAACTACAATGAATCTCTTTCAAATTTGCTTAAGAAAAGTACTTTGTCAACAAAGATTAAACGTAAGGATGGAAGATTGATCCAGATACTGGATCCGGTTTATCTTGATCCTGAAACTCCAGAGTTTTTATCAATGAGGGCACCATTTTATTCTCCAACCAAGTATTTATTTGGAAATAAAACAAATACCATCACATTTAATATATGGTTTATCATTGCATTCACATTAATTTTATATATCACTCTATATTATGACTTACTGAGCAAATCTTTCTCGCTTTTTAACAGGAAGAAGTTTTAGGATATTATGGAAAGTCACAAAATCACAAATGTAAAGCAAGATACAATTCTGATTGTTGATGATAACAGTGTTAATGTAATGTTATTGGAAGAGGTTTTACACAATAATAATTATAATACAATTATTGCAAAGAGCGGACAAGATGCACTAGATGAAATAGATAAGAATCACCCCGATCTTATTTTACTGGATATTATGATGCCAGAAATGGATGGAATTGAATTATGCTCTAAGTTTAAAAGCAATAGAATAACCCAGAATATCCCTGTTATTTTCCTCACTGCTTTAAAAGATATAGAATCTATAAAAAGAGGTTTCAGTGTTGGAGGAGTCGATTATGTTGTGAAACCATTCATTGTTGAAGAATTACTGGCAAGGGTTAATGTTCACCTTGAATTAAAAAGACAGAAATCAGACTTAGAAGAATCTAATTCGACAAAGGATAAACTGTTTTCTATTATTTCACACGATCTTAAAAGCCCCTATGCTAATCTTTTATTTATCATTGAACAGCTTAAGATCAATATTGATAATTATGACACTAAAAAGATCATATATATATTAGATAAAATATTAAATACATCGCTTAATCAATATAAATTAATTGAGAACCTATTAGAATGGGCTCGGTTAAGTAGCAGTAAACTTGTTACAAAACCGGAGAAGATGGATATGAGATTATGTATAGAGAAAAATCTGGATCTGTTTTTAAACAATGCAAACCACAAGGAAATATCATTACAATTTGAGAATCAGGATATTGGCAATATTTATGTTTATGCAGATGAACATATGATAGATACTGTATTACGAAACTTGATATCAAATGCTATTAAATTTACTTCGGGTAATGGAAAAGTAATAATAAAATTGAAAAAGCTTACAGAATTAGTTGAAGTAACAATTGAAGATACCGGTATTGGTATGAATGAGTTGGAGATTTCAGATATCTTTGATGTAATTTCTTTTAAAACGAAAACAAAAATAGGAACAGCTGGAGAAACAGGAACAGGCCTCGGTTTATTTATTTGTCGAAAATTTATTAAAATGAATAAGGGAGTCTTTCTGATTGAAAGTGAGGAAGGGAGAGGAAGTAGTATAATATTCAGACTGCCTGCATGGAATTGTAATTAACTATTCATCTTTTGTTAAAGCTTCAATAGCAGAAACTAAATGTTTCATAGAAAAGGGCTTTACTATATATCCTGAAGCCCCTGATTCTTTCGCTTGTTGCTTTTGGAGAGCATTAGTAGTCAATACTAAAATAGGGATAGTTGTATCATTTTCTCTAACTTTTTTAATAAATTCTATACCATCCATTACAGGCATCTGTAGGTCAGTAATAATTAATGTAATTAAAGAAGATTTATCCTCAAGTATTTTTAATGCATCCTGACCATCATTTGCAATGCTAATCTCGTATCCATTATCCCTTAATGCATCTTCCAGAAGTATTCTCGTACCTTCATTATCTTCAACAATTAATATATTCTTCATATGTCTGAAATCTATTTTTGCATATAATTTTTAATATCCAAAGATGAGAATGAACTCATCTGGTTCTTCTTCAAACATTCCTTTTTAAATTTAGCCTTAATGCTGCCAGAAAAAATAAATAAGCACCAAAGGCCATTAAAGTGTGAGAAGTGTCAAGATAGTTAAACCATTTATGAAAAGACCACTCATTCATAAAAAATAAGGCAGAAGTAATGGCAAATCCCAAACCGAAAAGCATATATTTACTTCCTTCACTTCTGTTTTTCCAATAAACATAGAGGTGAAGAGGAGTATTAATAATAAGTAAACCGAAGGCTGAATGAAGCTCAACATATTTAAAATTCAAAGATGAAAAAGTAAGCGTCATAAATATAAGTAGTTCTATAATATTAGCCCAGTCCATTATTTTTCTTAGTCGAGGATGTAATAATGGTTTTGCAAATTCTATAGAGGCTCTTTCTAATAAGGATATCGCAAGCATACTAGTAAGCCAGCCTGGAAGCTTCCATGGTGATACAACGCTTGCATTTTCGATCATTGGTAGAGAAAAAATATTTGTAAACCATATTGGCAAGTGCCATTCAGTTTGGAAAAGGTAAAGAAAGCCATGACCTATAAGTCCACCAAATGCAGTAGCAATTCCCATTGTCAGGAAGAACCATGTAATTAGTTTAAAATGATGTTCTATTTTGTTTATTTTTAACAATCTAATAAATGAGAGAAGGCATATGAAAGAAACGATTAAATCTGTAAAGGTTGTTACAGGTTCCAGTATCTTAATCCCAAAAATGTGAATGAGTGTATCTGTATCTATGAGAATCATAATCATACCACAATATAGGGAATTTTAAAGACCTGAGCAAGAGAATATAAAGTGACTTTATAAAGATGATCTCAGAATATTTTAACTATAACTAATTGTTTGTTACTAGTTTATTTGGTTATATCTCTGATGACATTAATTATTTCCTATGGATAATATTCGAATCAAATAAATGGCGGTGAAGGTTTTTGAGTTCATTTATTTTATTTATTTTTGATAATATAATGTATTTATATATCATAGAATATTATTTGTTCATAAGAAATTTTAAGTTTACTGGATAGGGGCACCGGATTTAAATTTGAAAAGAGAAGAATTATTTTACCAATAATAGATTAATTTTTTTTATTAAAAACAATATCGGAGGAAAATGAAGTTATATAGTTTAAGTTCAAAGCTTGACTTTGGTGAATATAGCGGTCAAAGTTTAAAGGAAGTTTTTCTAAAGGATCCTGATTATATTGAGGACTGTATTATGGATGAAGCTTTGTTTTGTTTTAACCCTGATAATATTGAAATACTGGAAGATCTAATGCCTAAATTTACTTTCTTAGAGGAAAGTATTGAAAAACTCGAAAGTAAATTTGAAATCTTTGAGAATGAAGAAAATAGTTTTGATGACATGGAGAATTTCAGTGCGGAAGATCTGAAGAATCTGGGAATCAACGATAATCTATCTGATGATTTTAGCAATCTTGACGATGGAGAAGGAGGATTTTATGAGGATGATTTTGGTTTATAGAATAAAATCTGTAGAGGTGCATAAAAAATGTAGAGGCGCAAAATCTTGCGTCTCTACATTTTTTATGACCCTACAACCATTTTACACATATTCCGTCTTATTCAGAAACTCCCAGCTCATTTTAATACTCTCCATGGGATCTCTTCTGCTAAGATCCTGTTCTACGAAGATGTATTTCAATCCTGCAGTTTCTCTTGCACCAAATATAGGTTCAAAATCCATTATACCGGAACCGACTTCTGCAAAGAATTTTTCAGGACCTTCTTCCATATCCTTAACATGCCATAATTCATATCTGCCTGGATCTTTCTTGAAATATTCAACAGGATCTTGACCACCTTTTTTAATCCAATATAAATCAAGTTCCATTTTTACTAATTCAGGATCAGTATTTTCTAAAAGATAATCATAAGGCATTTGTCCGTCGAAATCAAAAAATTCAAAGTCGTGATTATGATAGGCAAATTGAATTCCGGCATTTTTACAAATTTCTCCAAAAGAGTTGAAAGTTTCAGCATGACGTTTATAGTCTTCCATCGATCTTCTTTCTTCTTCTTGCAGATAGGCGTAAACAAGATATTTTGCACCTGCAATCTTAGCATCTTCCACTGCCAGCTTCATTGCGTCAAGTATTGCAGATTTTCCTTCTCCTGATGAAACTTCAGTTACCGAATGGATACTCGGCATGCTCATTCCAAGACCTGATAAAAGATCCTTAAATTCTTTGGGTGTTTTCCCCAGAATTTTACGGTTCTCATAACCATATGCTTCAATCCATTTATATCCTATTTTAGCAACGCCTTCCATGGTCTTTTCAAGACTTCCAGCAATTTGATCTCTTAAAGTATAAATTTGAATTCCTATATTCTTATTTTCAACTACAGCATCTGTTTCTGTGACGGATCCGGATTTGGGTTTACAGGCAAAGCCTGGTGCAATTAGTGCTCCTGCAGATAATAAACCTGCTGTCTTGATAAATTTTCTACGATTTTCCATGTGTATCTTAGTTTAATTTTTTTTTAGTCTAAAAATATATGGAATGAATGAGAAAAACAATGTTCCATTTAAAAAAGCAAGTTATTTTAAAACCTTATATCCATTTTTTCGTAAGAAATTACTAAGTTCTGTATAATTTGAACTTGTAATAAATATTTGTTTTCATGCTAAAAAAGGATAAAAGCGGTTTCGGACCAATCAGATATGCTGCTGTTTTGATAATTTTATTTATAGTTATTTATGTATTCAGCATTTCTATATATAATTATTACGACTATAGGAATAATTTCGAAGAGAGAATTCATAATACAATTCATACCCAAATACATGTTATTGGGGATATAATTGATGAATATGAGAATCATGCACTAAGTGTTGCGGTTACTATCGCTAAGATGTCTGAAGTAAGAGATGCTTATTTACTAGAGGACTCTTTAGCTGCGATTTCATTAATAAATGCAACAATTGGCCCTATTGTGGATGAAATTAAAACTAATCTTGATTTTGAAAAGTATAGAATTCATTTTCATAAATCTCCTGCTATAAGTTTTTTAAGAGAATGGGATCAAACTGGTGGGGATGATTTGTCAAAATTCAGACATTCAATAATGTATGTTTTTGAAACCCAGAATCCTATTAAATGCGTTGAGTTTGGAAGAAGTGGATTCGCAATCAGAGGTATCTCTCCTATTTTTGATACAGAAGAAAATTATTTGGGAAGTGTGGAAGTAGTTTTTGAAGTTAATGTTATTGTTGACTTTCTTCGAAATCATTCAAACGATTTTTCCTTTATAGT
>JAGLSB010000098.1 GCA_023135955.1 Bacteroidales bacterium
CAAATCAGCAGTTTTGTTTAGTTGAAGATAAACACCCTCACGTTTAACTTCCTGGTAACCGATGAATGTTATTGTAATGGTATAGGGGCCCCCAATTTTCATATTAGGAATAATGAACCTGCCATCTTCAATTGTAATAGTTCCATACTGGGTTCCTGTAGGAGTGTGTATTGCAACTACATTCGCTGCAAATAGAGCAGTGCCATTACTATCAGTAACTTTTCCTTTTATGGAAGAAGTTGTTACTCCTTGAGAAAAAGTAACTAATGGAATAATAAATAAAAGATTAATAATAATGAATTTTTTAAAGGTTTTCATTGCATAAGATATTAATTAGGTAATAAAATTATTTCATATAAAGTTAGGTGAAATTATTAGGGAGAATGATTCTTGTTAATAAGTTTGGATAAATAGTTAAATCCAATAAACTGTTTGTTTTTGAATTTGTATTTTCAATTTTAAGACGCTCTCCAATTGTCAGCACTGAGCATGCCTGCTTCATGTATAAGCTGTTGAGCCATAATATTTATTTTATATGCAATAGTGAATTTACCGGAGAATAGAAAACTTAATATTGGTTTATGAAAGTGTTACTTCGTGCCTATGTAATATTATTCTGCAAAAAAAGTCATAAAGTTTAATTAGATGTAAAAGAAACTTTTTCTCACAGATAATAACAAATATCAAGAATAAAAGCAGAAAGCGATTCTTATTGAATATTCACCCACTTTTTTGTCAGGTTGCTTTCAAGAATTGCTTCCACCAACCGAATAATATAATGTGCTTCCTCGAAAGTTGCAAAGTCGGGTTTATCTGTAGCTAATTTCTTATTATCAAGTATGAATTTATAGAATGATCTAACGTTTGATGTCATAGCATCATTCCATCCCTCAGGATGTCCGGCTGCTAAATTGGTATGCTGCTGGGAGTGGGGACTCATTAATTGTGGATTCCTAATCACTTGCTGGTTAGGCTTATCACGGTGCCCTACCCACATCTGATCGGCCATTTCCTGGTTCCAGTAACATGATGCTTCTGAACCATTAATCTCCAGATCGAGACGACATTTTCGCCCGGCACTAACCTGCGATACTAAAAACATTCCCTGGGTTCCGTTATCAAATTCAACCATCACCATACCTGAATCTTCAACATCAACCTTTTTGTCCTCGTAGTCCTGATTTTCCTGTTTTGAAAAAGCTTCTACCATTCCTTTTGCTTTCTTTCTCACAGGAATATTTGTTTTAAGACTGGAAAATACATTTACTATTTTTGAATTAAGTACTGTTTGTGCAGTATCTATCCAATGAGAACCGATATCGGCTATAGAATTTGATTCACCACTAAACTCTTTTTCTAATCTCCAGTTATAGTCAGTATCATAAAGAAGCCAGTCTTGCAAGTATGAGCCATGCACAAGTCTGGGTTTCCCGTATTCTCCCTCAGCAACCTTATCTTTCATATCCTGAACCAGGGGATTCATTCGGTAAATAAAATTTACAGCTGCCACTATATCTGGATTTTTCTTTAATAAATCTACAAGTACGGCAGATTCCTCAGAATTCCTGGCAAGAGGTTTTTCAGAAAATAAATGTTTACCGGCTTTGATTATTTTTTCACTAATTTCTTTATGCAGAAAGTTAGGGGTGCAATTATGAATTACATCGATTTCGGGATCATTAAGAATCTCTTCCACCGAATCATAAACATATTCTATGTTCATTTCCGCAGCTTTTTGCTTTGCAAGTTCATGATTAACATCGGTACAGGCTTTAACTTCAGCGATTCCTGTTCTTCTTATTGATTCAATATGACTTGGGCTAATATAACCCATACCAATTACAGCAGCTTTTAGTTTTTTCATAGTCGTTTTATATTTATTATCAGCTTAGCGAAAATAGGGAAAAGATATTTAGCAGCAAAGAATTTATAGTAGGTAAATAGACTTCTTTAATTAATGAAAAATAATAAAAACCTGTATAAACGGAAGGTTCTGATTAAAATTAATTTTAAATGAAATTATTTTAATCTTTTCTTTTGCAGATATAAAAAAACATGTATTTTTGCAGGGCATTTGAAAAAATGGTCTGGTAGTTTTCCGATGTGCATCGGAATTAGAATACCGGCCGAAGAAGAATTACCTGGTCTGGTAGTTTTCCGATGTGTATCGGAATTAGAATGCCGGCCAAAAAAGAAAAAAGAATTACCCGGTCTGG
>JAGLSB010000099.1 GCA_023135955.1 Bacteroidales bacterium
TAATTACATTGATATAACTGGAGAGTCTCAGATTATTAATTTCACAACAATTGCAGTTGACACTAGTATACAGAGTTTTGGAATAGCAAATATTACTAAATTGGATAGTTTTACACTAAGTCCTTACTTCAGGTTTATGGGGCAGGTAAGAATGTCTGCCAGAAATCCATTGTTAGTCTTTGACGGGGGAACTCAACTTATACATGACTGTGATATTGGGAGGCATTGGCTAAAATTTGAAGCATCTATAAATCCTGATACAGTTTCAATCCCTGTACCTATACAACCCCTTACTTATGATATGGCTCCAACCTATATAGGAACAATGATTACCAGAGATTCAACCCATGTTTATTCTAATTTCATTTCCCAAAGAAAAGGTTATTTCGATATGCCTATTGCTGCTGCAAGTGGAATAATGGAATTTAATAAGATTACAGATAGGTTTGAGATTGCCAGCCCTGAGAGATTAATCGATACGGATGTTAAAAGTGATTATCTGGCATTGGATAATTCTTCATGTATTGTTTATTCAAATGGTCATATGAATATGCAGCTTGATTATGGTCAGGTTAAAATGACCACAATAGGTCGTGGTATTCAAAACAAAGCTGAGGATACTTATTCAACCCGTATGCTAATGGGCCTTGATTTCTTCTTTTCTGAGGAAGCTCTTGACTTGTTTGCTAATGATTTAGATAGTATACCAGGACTTGAGACTGTGAATCTTAATGAGTCATTTTATAAGCAATCGATGATACAGCTTGTTGGGAAAGAGGCTGCTGACAGAATGGAGACAGACCTGGGATTATATGCAGAGTACCGAACTATTCCTGCAGAATTTAATCAAAAATTAATTTTCTCTGATGTTCTGCTTGATTGGAATCAAAACACAAGAACTTTTCGTTACCATGGTGATATATCTGTAATAAAAGTCGGGAATAGAATTGTGAACAAAAAGGTTGAAGTTTATATGGAATTAACCAAAAGAGCGTCAGGAGACCTGATCGACATGTATTTCATTTTAGACAATAATTCATTTTATTATCTAGGTTATAATCCAGGTTCAATTCAAGTTGTTTCCTCTAACAGAGCATTTAACAGAATCGTTTTCGAGCTTAAGGCAAAGAATAGGAAGATTAAAACCAGAGCAGGAAGTACAGGGTACATTTATTCTTTAGCCTCAGATCGCAGACCGTCATTATTTTTAAGGCGATATAAGGCAGCTGAAGATCAGGGAAATGAGGATGAATTGATTCAGTAGAATAGACTATGGACGTAAGACAAAGGTTCATTGTCTATCTTATATTACTTTTTCTATCCACTTACGATCCCTTAACTTGTCGAAGGGTCAATCCCTTTCCAGTTCCCACACTTCAACATCTCTGATGTTTTTACCCTCAATAATAAACCTTACTGCAGTTCTCACCCTATGAAGTCCTGAGAAACCTGCAGCACCAGGGTTAATGTGTAATAATCCTAGTTTTTTATCAGGCATTATCTTTAATATATGGGAATGTCCTGAAATAAATAGTTTAGGTGGATTAGAAGCTATTTCATGGAAGATAGATTTATCATATCTTCCTGGATAGCCTCCTATATGGGTTAAAAAGACTTCTACTTGCTCACATTGAAAACGCATGTTTTGAGGGTAGACAGATCTTATCTCATGTCCGTCTATATTTCCATATACAGCCTTCAGTGGTTTAAAATCAGCAATTTTATCGGCAGTCTCAATGTTCCCAAAATCTCCTGCATGCCATATTTCATCACAATTTTTAAGGAATTCCTTAATTCTATTATCAAAATTTCCGTGTGTATCCGAAAGAAGACCTATTTTCTTCATAACTTAATTTTCATTGAAATTAAAACAAAAGTATTATATATCAATTTAATTATTTTGATTAATAATTCTTTTGTTAGAATAATTTGAATATCCTCACCTAAATTTTTTTTTGTGCTCGATCTTGAAATAATTACAATTATATTTATAACTTTCCTGTTGGATACAGACAGAAAAAAATTCCTAAAACTCATTCTAATGCAACTTTTTTATGCTACTGAGATAATTGAAGGTTCTGCATTTCTTGATGAAAATGAATCAGGTCATTGTATCCGTGTTTTAAGAAAAAAAAAGGGAGATAATATAAAATTCACAGATGGAAATGGTAAATATTATGAAGGAATAATTTTACAGGATAATCCCCGTCAATGTATTGTGAAAGTAAGAGGTAAAGGCGAGCAATTATATAAACATAAATATAACCTACACATTGCTATTGCACCTACAAAAAATATTGATCGTTTTGAATGGTTTGTTGAAAAGGCTGTTGAGATTGGAGTTGATAGTATTACCCCACTTCTGTGTCATTATTCGGAAAGAAAAAAAATACGATCAGACAGACTTGGAAAGATTATTATTTCGGCAATGAAGCAAAGCATCAAAGCACATTTACCTATTTTAAATTCTTTTTGCAGCTATGAAGATTTCGTAAATGCTGAATATTCCAATACAGTTAAATTTATTGCTCATCTTGTGGAATCTGAGAGGAAGGAACTCATCCACACTATTCCCGGATCACCAAATTACATAATATTGATTGGT